>CALDMQ010000101.1 GCA_937917505.1 uncultured Erysipelotrichaceae bacterium
GATAGAAAGTGCTATTTTTAGTTTTGGATATAGCTATTGGGAGATGAGAAGTTTACGATATTACTAGAATTATTATGGAGTTTTTTACAAATTGTTTTATTAAGTATAGGTGAAGGGAGGATATGCAATAATTCTGCTTGTTCAAAGTCAGTTTGTTGAACTACATAAGTAGTTAACATATCAACGTTCGTTGGTTTAGGAATTGCTACTCTAGAATGTATCTTCCTTGGTTTTGTCATTTTATTAATGCTTTATTGCTTATATGCATCAAATATTTTGGTAAGATATATGAATGTTAACATTATATGATGTTTTTCATGTACTTTTTATGACATTTTTATGATTTGTATATTTGATGGTATATTAATCAATGAGAAATCATTGTTTTTTTCTTTAAGCTGTCATGGTATAATATAAAAATATGGGAGGTGGACACATGTTTATTGCTAAAATCTTGATTGAACATCCAGTTCAATCATTAGATATGACTTTTGATTATTTATCAAATTATCCATTACAAATTGGTATTCGTGTCCTTGTTCCTTTTGGCAGACAAAAATTGGTAGGATATATTGAAAGTATTGAAGAAACACATTTATCTAAAGATGTGTTAGAAAAAGAAGCAGGATTTTCTTATCATTATATTAGTGAAGTGATTGATGATGAACCTTTATTAAATGATGAACTTCAACAGTTAGCTTATCAATTATCAAAATTAACACTCTCACCACGTATTGCCTGTTTACAAGCGATGCTACCGGCACAATTAAAACCAAGTACAAATAAAGCGGTAGGTATTAAAACAAAAAGAGCGGTGGAAGTCATTAGCCAAGGAATACCTCAAACGTCAAAACAAAAAGAATGTTTAGAATATTTAATTCAACATCCTTTATCAACACTCAAAGACATACCCTATAGTGCAAGTGTTATTGATAAACTTATAAATCAAGGCTTTGTTCAATATAAGGAAGTTGAAGTTTATCGAGAACCTCCATCAACATCATTAAAGGAAAAAAGCGAAGTTGAATTAACATCTCTACAACAAAATGTTGTTCAAGGGATTTTATCAAAAAAAGAAAGGATTTCCCTGATTCATGGTGTCACTGGCTCAGGAAAGACAGAAGTATATCTTGCCCTTGCAAAAGCAATGTTAAAACAAGAAAAATCTGTTGTTATGCTTGTTCCTGAAATTTCTTTAACACCTATGATGGTTGATATTTTTAAACAACGTTTTCAAGATGATGTAGCAATTCTACATTCACGATTATCCCAAGGTGAAAAGTATGATGAATATCGTCGGATTAAACGTCAAGAGGTCAAGATTGTTGTGGGTGCTCGTTCAGCTATCTTTGCACCATTAGAAAATATTGGCTTAATTATTTTAGATGAGGAACATGATGGAAGTTATAAACAAGATAGTCAACCGCGTTATTTAACTTCACAAGTTGCAAAGATACGTGCGCAATATCATCATGCCCATGTTGTATTGGGGAGTGCGACTCCTTCGTTAGAAAGTTATTCACGTGCTCAAAAAGGAGTTTATGATTTATATACTTTAGATAAACGTATCAACCAAAAGCCAATGCCAGATGTGGAAATTGTGGATATGGTTGAAGAAATGAAAAAAAGAAATTATAGTTTGTTTTCTCGTACAATGAAAGAGCGGATTCAAGAAACGATTGATAGAGGAGAACAAGTCATTTTATTATTGAATAAACGAGGTTATGCGACTTTTGTTAGGTGTCAAGATTGTGGAGAAGTGATTAAATGTCCACATTGTGACGTGACATTGACTTATCATAAAGATGAACATCAACTCAAATGTCATTATTGTGATTACCATGAACCTTATCCTAGAGTTTGTCCAAGCTGTAGGCAACATCATTTGAAAACAGTTGGATACGGAACACAAAAATTAGAAGAAGAAATTGAAAGAATATTTAAAGATGCTAAAGTGATTCGTTATGATGTCGATACAACACGTCAAAAAAATGGACATCATCAATTATTAGAAAAGTTTAAAAATAAAGAAGCTAATGTTTTATTAGGAACTCAAATGATTGCAAAAGGACTAGATTTTGAAGATGTTACATTTGTTGGGGTGTTGAATGCTGATTTAAGTTTGAATGTTCCAGATTTTCGTTCGAATGAACGTACGTTTCAATTGCTTTGCCAAGTTTCAGGAAGAAGTGGAAGAGGACAAAAAAGTGGGACAGTTGTGATTCAAACTTATAATCCTGATCATTATGCGATTACTTGTGCCTCAAAGCATGATTATATTTCTTTTTATAAACAGGAAATGCTATATCGTCAAAAAGCTAAATATCCACCATATTGTCATATGGTTAGTTTATTAATACAAGGTAAAAATGAACAAGTTGTACATACGACAGCTTTAGATATTAAAAATTATCTTGGGGATACTTTTAAAGAAAGTATAGTCCTTGGTCCGGCAAAAAGTATGATTTATAAAATGTCTGATTTTTACCGTGAACGTATTTTAATTAAATTTAAAAATAGTCAAGAAGTTTATCAGACATTATCTCATGTTAATGAGTATTATAAAAAACAAAAAAGAAAGGTAACTGTGGTATGTGATTTTAATCCCTATACCCAAATATAAGATTATGGATAGAAAAATTGCTTTAGATATTCTATTAAAATATGTGAGAGAAAAAAGTTATTTAAATTTAACAATCAATGAAATTTTTTCACATCTTGACTTGTCAAGAGAAAGTAAAGATTTTATTACACGTGTTGTGTATGGAACTGTACAATATTGGTTGTATTTAGAATATATGCTTGAACCCTTTATCAATAACAAGACAAAGAATTTTGAAAAAACATTATTATTAATGAGTTTATATCAACATTATTTTATGGATTCAATTCCTGATTATGCTATTGTCCATGAAAGTGTTGAACTTGCGAAAAAGAAAAAAGGGCAAGCAACTGCACGTTTTGTTAATGCTGTTTTAAAACAAGCTTTTGTGAATCGTCGTTCTTTAGATGATTTAGATGATACCAAACGTTTGTCTATAGAAACAAGTCATCCTTTATGGCTAGTGAAAATGCTTATGAAACAATATGGTTTAGAGGAAGCTCAAAAGATTTTGCGTGCATCAAATGATATTCCTTTAAGGACTGCAAGAGTTAATACTTTAAAAATAACTAGGGAAGAATTGATTGCTCAAAATCATTTGTTTGAAAAAGGGCAATTAAGTGAGGATGCTATCTATTATAAAGGAAGTCATATTGCATCGACTGATGAATTTCAACACGGGTTGATTACAATTCAAGATGAATCAAGTCAATTGGTCGCAAGATTATTAAATCCAAAACCTCATGATTATGTTTTAGATATGTGTTGTGCTCCAGGAAGTAAAACATCACATTTAGCTATTTTAATGCAGAATGTTGGTTGTATTGATGCTTATGATTTGTATGAACATAAGGTGCCATTGGTTGAAAAACAAATGGAAAGATTAGGAGTATCTATTGTGAATGTGAAATCATATGATTCAACACATCTTATAGATATCTATCCTCAGAACATATTTGATAAGATTTTATTAGATGCACCATGTAGCGGATTTGGTGTTCTCGCAAGAAAACCTGAAATTAAGTATCATGATTCAAGTGCAATGGATGAAATTATTCAAATTCAAGCAAAATTATTAGAAAATGCATATGCACTCTTGAAAAATGGTGGTAATATTGTGTATAGTACTTGTACTATTAATAAAAAAGAAAATGAAAAGCAAATTGATGCTTTCTTAAAAAAATATCCACATATGAAAAAGATAGAAGAAAAAACAATTCTTCCATATCAGTATCATAGTGATGGTTTTTATATGTGTTTATTAAAAAAGGAGTTATAAATGAAATCTATTTACCAATTCAGCCAAGAAGAAATGATTGATGAATTTTTGGCATATAATGAAAAAAAGTTTAGAGCAACACAAGTTTTTGAATGGATTTATCGTAAACAAGTTTATTCTTTTGAAGATATGAGTAATCTTTCTTTAACATTACGTCAAGAATTAGCCCAAAGATATTCTACTGATTTATTAAAGATTAAAGAAAAACAGGTTTCTCATGATGGAACTATTAAATATTTATTTGAATTAACTGATGGTGGTTTGGTTGAATCTGTTTTAATGGTTCATGATTATGGGAAAAGTTTATGTGTAACAAGTCAATTAGGTTGTAACATGGGTTGTGCTTTTTGTGCGAGTGGTTTGTTAAAGAAACAAAGAAATCTAACAGCTGCTGAAATGGTTTTACAAGTTCTAACAGTTACTCATGATATTCAAGATCGAGTGACACATGTTGTTGTGATGGGAACTGGTGAGCCATTTGATAATTATGATGAAGTGATGCATTTTATTCGTATTATCAATCATCCAAAAGGGCTTGCAATTGGTGCGAGGCATTTAACGATTTCTACATGTGGTCTAGTGGATAAAATTAAACAATATGCGAGTGAAGGAATTCAAACAAATTTAGCAATTTCTTTACATGCGCCAAATGATGAAATTAGAAATGAATTAATGCCAATCAATAAAAAATATCCTATGGATATATTAAGAGATGCTATGCAATATTATATCGAGAAAACAAATCGTCGTATTACTTTAGAATATATCTTATTAAAAGGGGTTAATGATCAGTTGACACATGCAAGACAACTTGCTCACTATGCGAGAGGTTTAAATGTTTATGTGAATTTAATTCCTTATAATGCAGTTGATGAGCATGGATATCAACAAACAGGTTATGATCAAGCAGAAGCTTTTAAAAATGAATTATTAAGATTAAAAATCAATACAACATTAAGAAAAGAGCATGGACGTGATATTGATGGGGCTTGTGGTCAATTACGTGCAAAGAAAGTAGGAGGAGCATAAATGCAAGTTGTCGCAAAAACAGACATTGGTAAAGTCAGAGAAATCAACCAAGATTATGTTAAAGTGATTCATAAAACTGAAGATGAATGTTTAGCTGTTTTATGTGATGGTATGGGTGGACATCGTGCAGGTGAAGTAGCTTCTGCTTTAGCGTGTGAAACAATTGCAAATTTCTATTTAGAAGCAAATGATTTAAGTGATGAAACACATATTCGTATTTGGTTTTATCAAGCTATCATGAAAGCTCATCATACAATTTATGAAGAAAGTCAAAAAAGTAATGAACTTGAAGGTATGGGTACAACAGTTGTGGCAGTTCTTGTTAAAGGTCACCATGTTTATATTTCTCATGTAGGTGATTCAAGGGCGTATATTTATCATGATAATGAGTTAAAACAATTAACTAAAGATGATACTTTAGTTAATGCTTTATTATCAGCAGGGACAATTTCTAAGGAAGATGCTTTATTTCATCCACAAAAAAATGTATTATTACAAGCAGTTGGTGTCAGTGATGCTATTCAACCTTCTTTTTTAAATTTTGAATATGAGGGTATGTTATTATTATGTTCTGATGGTTTATATAATTCATTATTTGATGAACAAATTATTGATGTTTTTAAACAAAATTTAGATCTTAAAGATATATGTAATCAATTGATTGATGAATCAAATGTTTATGGTGGAAAAGATAATATAGGAGTTATTTTAATAAATAATAAAGGAGAGAGTATGGCATGAGTCAAATGGGAAAATTGATAGCAGATAGATACCTGTTAAAAGATTTGATAGGTCAAGGTGGAATGGCTGATGTTTATTTAGCCGAAGATACAATTTTAAAAAGAACTGTAGCGGTTAAGGTAATGCGTTCTTCATTAACTGGTGATTCTATTTATGTGACACGTTTTCATCGTGAAGCAAGTGCTGCTGCTTCTTTAAGTCATAAAAATATTGTTGAAATTTATGATGTTGGTGAAGATGGAGATGATTACTATATTGTCATGGAATATGTTCCTGGACAAACATTAAAAGAATTGATTCATAAACGTGGTGCTTTACATTATGTAGAGGCTGTAGATATTTTAAAACAAGTTGTAAGTGCGACTGCTAAAGCTCATTCTATGGGGATTGTGCATCGTGATTTAAAACCACAAAATATATTGGTAACTGATAGTGGTGTTGTGAAGATTGCTGACTTTGGTATTGCATCTATTCAATCTTTATCACAAGTAACACAAACAGATACAATTATGGGATCTTTACATTATTTAGCTCCTGAAATAGCACGTGGTGAAAAGGCAACACCTCAAAGTGATATTTATGCTTTAGGAATTGTATTCTATGAATTGTTACGTGGTGATGTACCATTTAATGGTGAATCACCTGTCAATATTGCACTAAAACATATGCGTGACGATATTCCTTCAGTTTGTCAATTTAACCCATCCATTCCTCAATCAGTCGAAAATATCATTATTAAAGCAACAGCTAAAAATATAAAAGATAGATATCAAAATGCTCAAGATATGTTTGATGACTTATCATCTTGTTTAACACGCAAAGATGAAGAAAAACTTGTGTTTGAATATAAAGAAGAAACTGAAACAATTGTTGCTGATGATAAAGATTTTTTCACTCAAAGTAAAGTTGAGCCTGTTGAAGAAGTGAAAGAAGAAAAAGATAAGAAAAAATCTGCAATGATTATAGGTGGTATTGTAACAGGGGTTATTGTTTTATGTGCTTTGGTTTATTTTATGTTTTTAAAGCCACCTACAAACTTTAGTATGCCTGATGTTGTTGGGTTAACAAAGCAACAAGCTGTTGATCTTTTAGAGAGTAAAGGTTTAGAAGTGAGTGAACAAGTTTTAACTGAATTAAGTGATGATTATGATGAAGGTGTTGTCATTGCGACAAATCCAACAAAAAATAGTGCTGTAGATAAAGGAACCGAAATTATCTTAACTGTGTCATCTGGTAAATATACGATTATTGGAAATTATGTTGGTTTAAAATATAATGATATTAAAGATGAACTAGAAAAGTTAGAAAATGTAACAATCAAGGTTGAAGAAGAAAATAATGATGGTGAAGAAGGATTGATTTTAAAACAATCTTTAGATGAGGGTGAAAAACTAGATCCTACAAAAAATACAACTCTCACTTTAACAATATCTAAGTATTCTAAGACTGTACCAAATGTTTATGGTATTGCGATAGATGAAGCTAAAGAACAATTAACAAATGCAGGGTTTAAAGTCAAAACAGAAGTTTTACCTGCCCTAACAAATGAAGCGGAAATTAAGACAATGAAAATAAATGTTGTATATAAACAATCATTAAACGCATTTAGTACAGTTAAAAAACGTGGTACAGAAATAACATTGTATTATTATGATAAAATTCCTGAGTTACCAAGCTCACCGGTAACTCCGCCTGATAATAATACAAATACTAGTGGAAATGGACAAACACCACCAACAAATGGAGAAAATACACCACAAACTTAAAAATAATGAATAGCGAGGTTAATCAATGCAATTTGGTCAAATTATAAAGGCATTATCAGGATTTTATTATGTAGAATCTAATCATCAGATTTATCAATGCAAGGCACGCGGTAAGTTTAGAAAAAATGAGCAGAAGCCGTTAGTTGGTGATTTTGTAGATTTTTCTATTGAAAATGAGAAAGAAGGATATATTTATAAGTTACATGAACGTAAAAATGAACTTGTAAGACCACCTATTTGTAATGTGGATAGAGCAATGCTTGTTTTTTCTGCAAAGGAACCAGATATGAACACGCTTTTATTAGATCGCTTTTTGGCATTGATTGAACATTTATCTATTGAACCGATTATTTGTATATCCAAAATAGATTTAGTAGATATGAATGAAATTCAAACAATTATGAAACCTTATCATCAAGCAGGGTATCATATAGTTTATGTAAGTTCTAAAGAAAATCAAGGTGTTGAAGAAATTAAGTCTTTATTTAAAGATAAAGTCACTGTGATTACTGGACAAAGTGGGGTTGGAAAGTCAAGTTTACTCAATGCTTTGGATATACATTTAAATATTGATACAAATCAAATTTCTAAGGCATTAGGTAGAGGGAAACATACAACACGACATGTAGAACTCTTGAAAATGTATGATGGCTACGTGGCAGATACACCAGGATTTTCATCATTAGAGTTAAAGATGGAGCCAGTGGAAATGGCTCAATCTTATCATGATTTCTTTAAATTTTCTCATGAATGTAAGTTTAAAGGGTGTTTACATGATAGTGAACCGAGTTGTGCAGTCAAACAAGCGGTTGAAGATGGTTTGATTTCAAAAGAGAGATATGAACATTATTTAATGTTTTTAAAAGAGACAAAAGAGTTAAAGGAGAAAAAGTATGGTTAAAATTGCACCTTCAGTTTTATCAGCAAATTTTGCTGAATTAAAGAAAGATTTAGATTCTATAAAAGAATATGGAGCAGATTGGATTCATTATGATGTTATGGATGGACATTTTGTACCTAATATTTCTTTTGGATACAGTATTTTAAAAGATATATCAAAAGTCACAGATATGTTTTTAGATGTTCATTTAATGATTAGTGATCCTCAAAAATATGTTGATGAATTTATTAAAGCAGGTGCATCACTTATTGTTTTCCATATTGAAGCAATGGAAAACGAAGAAAAAACAAGAAAGCTTATTGAATATATTCATGCCAACAATGTGCAAGTAGGAATAAGCATTAAACCTGCAACACCAGTGAGTGTTATTGAACAATATTTAGCTGATATTGATTTGGTTTTAGTGATGAGTGTTGAACCTGGGTTTGGTGGACAATCATTTCAAGAATCTGCATTAGATAAGATTAAACAATTAGTTTTACTTCAATCACATTATGATTTCTTAATTGAAGTTGATGGTGGTATCAATGCATCAACAGGAGCATTATGTAAAGAAGCGGGTGCGAATGTCTTAGTTGCAGGAAGTTATATATTTAATGCGGAAGATAGACAAGGAGCTATAGCATCTTTAAAATGAGAAAGATAGGTATATATGGTTCTATAGATGTTGGACAAGTTCAAGATCAATCTATAGATTACATTGCGGTTGATCAAGGTGTTGTTCATCTACATAACCAAGGAATTAAACCATTATGTGTTATTGGAGATTTAGATTCATTAGAGAATGAATCTTTATTAAAAGAACTTGATGTGTATGTTCATCCAACTCAAAAAGATGATACAGATACTGCTTTGGCTATTCAATATGCCATTGAACAGGGCTATCAATCTATTGATTTATATGGTGTGACTCATAATCGATTAGATCATTTTATGGCTGTGTTATGTTTGCTTCGAAAGTATAGAGATATTTATATGACAATTTATGATGAATATAATAAAATCTATTTATTGAGAAAAGGGAAACATTGTATCTTAAAAGATGGATATACATATTTTTCTTTGTTTGCATATACAGATACAGAAGTTACTTTACAAGATTGTCATTATCCTTTAGATTGCTATTTATTGAAGAGTGATGATCCTTTATGTGTATCTAATCAAATGAATGAAGAAAGTGCATATGTAGAAGTCAATCAAGATATATTATTTATACAATCAAGATGAGAAAACTCATCTTTTTTTGTTGAAAAGTAATAGAGAGTGTTAATGAATTGTCTCAAAAGATAGAAGCAATGTATATATTAAGATTATAAAGATTATACTTAAAATGAAAGATATATAATAAGAAAAGTTAGAAAAAGATAAAAGTGCACATTTTAGCACTTATTGGTTGACAGTGCTAAAAATTGTGATATACTATACTTAGCACTAAGATATATAGAGTGCTAAAGGAGTGATGGTCATGAATATAGAAAAATGGACAACAACAATGCAAGAGGCGTTACAAAAGGCATTTCAAATGTGTATAGGTGCATCAAGACAAGTTGTTGATGTGGAAGATTTTTTGTTAGGACTATTGAATGATTCACAGGGTATATTATATCGTGCTTTCATGAAAGCAAATGTGAATATAAATATGATGATTGCTTATTTGGAAAATAAGCAAAAACAAAAACCGACATTGAGTCAGATTGATGAAAGTCAATTACGTATTTCTTATGATTTGAATCAATTATTAATCAATGCTCAAAATGTAATGAATCAATATAAAGATG
>CALDMQ010000102.1 GCA_937917505.1 uncultured Erysipelotrichaceae bacterium
AAGTCTTCTTTTCTCACGACATTAAATTGAATATGAGGAACCTCTAAATCAACAAATGCCCTTAAAAACATTTCAAATTTATCTTTACCACTTTGACTTTCAAAAAACTCTGGTAAAAACTTCATATTCAATAGACCACCATTTGTTGTTAATGAATTGTTTAAACGAGAAACAGATTTTAAAACCGCTGTTGGACCTGATAAATCTCTCCCATAAACAGCCGACATTCCCCCGTCAGCAAGCGGAGTTAATGCTTTTCTTCCATCAGGAGATGCTCCTACATTTTCTCCCATTGGAACATGCGCAGATACAGTATACATTCCTGTATGATATGGTCCACCTCGATAGTTTATATAATCTTTCATACGTTCTCTAAAATACTCAGCCCATTTTGCTCCTATTCGATCCACCCATTCAACATCATTACCGTATTTTGGAACTTTATGTAATAACATTGTTTGAATAATTTCATCACCTTCAAAATTATTTTGTAGTGCATTTAATAACTCTTCCTTTAAAATACGTTGTTCATCATAAACAAGTTGTTTAATTGCTGCTAATGAATCTGCCAAATTAGCAATCTGAATCATCTGAATTCCTGATAAATTGTACTTAGCTCCACCTCTTGTGACATCAATACCTTTGATTAAGCAATCATCTATAACTGTAGATAAGAAAGCTGTTGGTAAGCACTCTTGATGAACTCTTTCTACCACTTGTTCTGCTAACATCATTTTTTCTATAAAGATATCTATTTGTTGTTGGAAAGCTTTCTGTAAATCATCAAATGTTTGATAAGTATCTAATCCACCTAAATCTAAACTTAATTGTTCATTTGTTAACAAGCAACGTCCATGATTAAGGGTTAATTCTAAAACTTTATTAAAATTGAACATTGCAGCATCAGACCAACCTAAATTATTCCCTTGTGTTGTTAATTCTACGCAACCAACAATTGCATAATTATAAGCATCTGCTTTTTCAATATGAAGATCATCTATCATTGTTTGAATAATAGCTTCATCATTAAAGAATTGTGGCATACCACTTCCCTTTGCGACAACATCTATAGCTGCTTGCATAAAATCATGTGATGTGTTTTTATGTAATCTGACTGAAAGGTTAGGTTGAGGAAGTCCTAAATGAGATTGTGCAAGCAAACAAAGATATGATAATTCATTTGCTGTATCCTCACCATCCTCATTCATACCTCCTAGTGCTATATTAAAACCAATTGGAAATCCTGCGAAATATTTAGCACTATGTTGATTTCTTAAATAAACAATTTGATTAAATTTCAACCATAAACATTCTAGAAGTTCTAATGCTTTTTGTTGATGAAGTCGTCCTGCATCTCTATCTTTTTGATAAAATGGATAAAGATACTGATCCATTCTTCCTGGAGAGAACGAAGACGCATTAGATTCCATGTGTAAAATAACAAATAAAAACCATAAAGATTGAACAGCTTCATGAAATGTTTGAGGTGGTCTTTGACTAAGTGATAAGCATATATTAGCAACTTCATATAAAGATTCTTTATATTGAGAATCAATTTCCATTTGATAAATATAATCATGGTATCGTTTCATAAACGTACAAACACCTTCTAAAACAAGAATTGTACATTCATAAAACTCTCTTTGATTTTCATCACATTGAAGAAGTTGTTGTTGCGCTTTTTCCATAAGTCCATGAGGGCCAAGTTCTAACCATAGTTTTGAATCAGGACAAATATGTCCTTGAGCATGATCTTTTTGATTGATTTTTACAACTTTAGCAATGCCTTGTATTTCTTCGCCATATTCTTTTTTTATCACATCTTCCATTGAACGCCCTTGCCAATAAGGATAAATACTTTCTTTAAACTCTTTAATATCTTCTTGTCTTACTTGAAATTGATCTTGTGGTCTGGTTGGTAATGTCTCTATTTCTTCATTAACCCATGAACATCCACTTTCTGGAAATACAACTCCATAACGTACTCCTTTTGTACGATTACCAACAATTAATTCTTCTTGTTCAACGGCAATTTCTAATTCTTCCAATGCTTTTTTTAAAGACAAAGCTCTTTTTTTAGGAATAGATAAATCTTCATTATCTTGATAAACTTTTGTGATAATACGTGCTTGTTCAATAGAAACATATCTTTTTTGTGATAACATTTTTTCTTTTAAAAGACTTATTCTTTTTGTTTGATATAGTTCTTTCATATTCTTCTCCTATATAATCATAATATTCTCATTTTGAACATCTATGTGTTCTTTAGAAGCAACAATTATACCTTGTATATCATCTAGTGAAGCATAAATATAATGTCCATCTTCTTGAAATTTCCTTTGTTCACAGAGTATATAACTATACTGACTTTGCTTAATAACTTTTGATTTCATCATACCGTCATCAATATGATATGTTGAAAGATGTTGAGTAAACATATCTACACCAACTACACCTAGAAATGCTTTATCTATTTGAAATGAGTCCATCATTTGAATAGACAAACTTCCCCAAAATCCATCTTTTTCATGATTTAATTGTCCTCCAATAAAAATAACTGAAACTTGAGAATGTCTTAAAATATTTAAAATATCAATCATATTTGTTATAACTGTAATTTTCAAATAAGAATCTGTAAGCATTTTTGCAAGTTCTACATTGGATAATGACATATCTAAAAAAAGTACATCTCCATCTTGAATCAAATCTAAAGCTTTTTTTGCTATAACAACTCTTTCATCATTTGGTGTCTTTTTACGATCTTCACTCTTATAAAGATGTGGATTTAACCTTACTTGAACAGCTCCACCATATGTTTTTTTCAAGAGTCCCTTTTTTTCTAAAACACTTAAATCTTTACGAATACAATCTTCACTTACTTGATATTGATGACTGAGTTCTTTAACTTTAACACTACCTTTTTGATTCAATTGTTTTAAAATCTGATTATGCCTTTCTTGAACAAACATGCTTTTCTCCTTTTTATTATTTATTATTGTTTATTATTATTTTATCACAAAAACAATAGAAAACAATAAAAAGTTGTCGTATTGACAACTTTTATTTGTTAATATATAAAGCATACAAACCTTGTCCATAATAAATCATTGCTATAACCATAAGAACGACTGTTGAATAAATCATTATATTTGCTACTAATGTTCCAGGTATATAGAAAGCAATAAGTAAGATTGATACGACAAAAAATACTGCTGTTGCAATTTTACCAGGCATTTCCGCTTGTGCTAAATGACGATGTGTTTTGTAATAAATATAATATCCTGCAAATAGTAACATCCCATCTTTAATAACAATAACAGCTACTAATAATGCATATGCTGGATATGTATATGTTAGTGTGCACGCAACTACTAACTGTGTCAATTTATCAGCTACTGGATCGATTAGTTTTCCTAAGTCCGTAATCATATTATATTTTCTAGCAATATACCCATCAAGAAAATCACTTAAACTTGAGATAAGTAAAATAACTGCTGCTAAAAAATGTCCATTTGTACTTGAATTAAAGTATGTGTATAAAAACACTGGAACAAGTAATATTCTTAAGTAACATAATAAATTAGGTATACTAAATATTTCTTTCTTTGTAAACATTTTTCTTCCTACTTTCTTAATGTTTATTATAAAAAAAATAGTTCATGAAGTCAAACAGTTTATAGATATGTAAGGCATACAAAAAGGAAAGCTATTTCTTTCCTTTTAAAAACGTTAATTTATCTATTACATGAAGATTATGTTCCTTTGCAAAATTCATCATCATTTGATACATACCTTCATTAAAATCAGATGGATCATGTGCATCAAAACCTAAAATAACATCATTTCCACCTTCACTTGCTATTTTCCAAAAGTGAGTATTTGGATATAGATATAATTGTTCTCCATTGATATTTTCTAGTCCCTTACGCATTCCACCAGCATTGATTTCTAATGGAATATGACATTCCTTTGCTTTTTCACAAATACGATGTGCTACAGTTTGCATATCAATACCATAATCATGATAACCAAGTAAGAATAAATCAGGGTGTGCAAAGTAACTAAACATCTTTGTTTCCATTGCTTTTTCTACGTCATTACAATATTGATAAATATCTTTTTTGGTTAAATTCTTTCTTCCATAATAATCATTATAAATACAATGTTTATGAAAATGGTGTCCTAAGATTAAATAATCAACTTTGTTTGTATCTAATAAAGATTGATAGTAATCAAAGTATTCTGTTAACCCTTCTGCTTCAAATCCTTTATAGATATGAATTTGATCTTTATATTCTTCTTGACATTCTTCTATTTTTTGTAAGTGTTCGTCCATTTGTTTATAAGGCATACGCATATGTGGTCCATTTTTAATAAATGCCATAATAAGCGAAACTAAACTTTTTATACTTCTAATAGCTGGTATGCTCTTCATTAAGTGTTTACGATAATGAGGAAGCGGTACATGACAAGCCATACCTAAATCTTCAATACCTAAACGAATTGCTGATTCTATCATTTCTTTTTCATTACCGTTTGCATGTCCACATCGATATGTATGCGTATGAAAATTAATCTTCTTCATAAAATACCTCTTGTAAATATAATCCTTGTGGTTTAGCTTTAAATAAACATTTCTTATCTCCACAACTATCTAACATCTCTTGGAGATTTTCTTTTTCAATACGATGAGCACCAACTTGAATCAATCCACCAACAAGATGTCTTACCATATAACGTCTAAAACCATTTCCTGCGAGTTTGAATGTAATAATCCCATCTTTTTTTTCAATATCAAATGAATAGAGTGTACGGATTGTATTACCATATTGATCATAACTACAAAAAGATGCAAAGTTATGTTCACCAATAAAAATTTGAGCTGCCTCTTTCATACATTCTATATCTAGTTCTCTACCATATTGATATATATAATTTGTTTCAAATGGGCTATATTCTTTTGTACTTAAGTGATAACGATATTCCTTTTTGACTGCACTGTAACGGGAATGAAAATTTTCATCAACATACTTTGCCTCTAAAATATAAATATCATTAGGTAAAAAGTGATTGATTGCTCTTTTCCATTGACTTTCTGGTAAATTCTTTTCTGTGTCAAAATGGAAAACTTGATGAACGGCATGTACTTTTGCATCTGTTCTTCCCGAAGCATGAATAATCACTTCTTTTTCGTTAATCTTTTTTAAAGCCTTTTGAATTTCGCCTTGAATTGTTCTATGTTTATCTTGGACTTGAAATCCATGAAAATCAGTTCCATCGTAACTTACAATACATTTAACTCTCATAAAATAAAGCTCAATGTGATGACAATTCCACTTACAGCAACCACACTCACAAATGTAAAAGTATCTCTTAGTTGCCAGTTTAATTGTTTGTAACGTGTTCTTTTTGCTTCAGGGTTATAGTTACGACTTTCCATTGCATTGGCTAAATCTTCTGCACGTTGGAAGGCTGATATAAATAATGGAATAATCAAAGAAACAATAGATAGAACTTTGTCTTTTAAATTTCCTTCAGAGAATTCAACACCACGACTTGCTTGTGCTTTCATAATTCTTTGTGTTTCTTCTAACAATGTTGGGATGAAACGTAAAGCAATAGAAATCATCATTGCGACTTCGTGTGTAGGAAATCCTACTTTTTTAAATGGTGATAAAAGATGTTCTATTCCAAGTGTTAAATCCAATGGTTTTGTTGTAGCTGTTAAGATTGTTGTCATAACAATAATCAAGATTAAACGAATAAAGATATATAAGGTTTGATAAATGGCTTGATCATAGATTTTAATAAATCCTATTGAAAATAATAATGTTTCTTTTTGTATAAATAAAATATTAAAGAACATTAAAAATGCCATCATAAAAAGCATAGGTTTCATCGCTCTTAAGATTTGAGAAATTTTTAATTTAGAAAGGATTACCATAATCATAGCAAACACACCTAATATGGCATACCCAATAAACCCAGCATCAAAAAAGATTGTAATTAATAAAATAAGTAGTGAACCAATTTTAAGTCTTGGATCTAATTTATGGATAAAGCTATCTAAAGGAAGATAGCGTCCTAACATCATATTGTTCATAGCTGTCCTCCTATTTCTTGAATTAATTGATTAATATCTTTGATTGAGGAATCAATTGAGAATCCACCTTTATTTAATTCCAAGATAAATGATGTAATTGTTGGTAAATCAATACTTAAAGATGTAAGGTAATCTGTTTCTTTAAATAATTCACTTACTGGAACATGTCTTTCTATTTGCCCTTTATTCATAACAATAACATCATCACAGTATTCTAAAACTTGATTCATGTCATGAGAAACAATAATAACAGTTTTTCCTTGTTTATTAATTTCTTTAAACAAGTTTAACATTTCTTTTGCACCTTGAGGATCTAATCCAGCAGTTGGTTCATCAAGAATTAATATATCTGGATTCATAGCAAGTATACCTGCAATTGCTACTCTACGTTTTTGGCCACCTGATAAGTCAAAAGGCGATTTTTCAAGATAACTTTCATCTAATCCAACAAGTTTTAATGTTTTTTTTGCTATCTCTATTGTTTCTTCTTCACTGATACCAAAATTCTTTGGCCCAAAGATAATATCTTTTAAAATTGTTTCTTCAAAAAGTTGATATTCAGGAAATTGAAATACAAGACCTGCTTTTTTTCTAAGAGGTTTTAATGTTGAGGGTTTATCTGTTGCAGTTATAATCACATCTTCCACATGAATTTCACCCTGTGTTGGTAAAAGTAATGCATTAATATGTTGGATAAGAGTAGATTTTCCACTCCCTGTATGACCAATTAATGCACACATACTTCCTTGTGGAATTGTTAAGTTTATACCCTTGATTGCATGGTAAGCAAAAGGTGTATTTTCGCTATATGTATGATCTACTTCTTTGAATGTAATTGACATAATTGTTTCACCAACTTTTCTTGATTGATTGTTTTTTCTACTTGCTTTCCTTGTTCATGTAAAGCTTTCGATATTTTATAAGCAAATGGAATATCTAAAGACAATAATTTCATTTGTTCTTCTTTCATTAATACATCTTCCGGTTTTCCTTGATCTAAGATATGTCCATGATTTAATAAGATAACTTCATCAGACAATGCTGCTTCTTCTATATCATGGGTAATAGACAGAATTGTCATATTTTTATCTTTGTTTAATTGATGAACGAGTTCGTTCATTTCATTTCTCCCACGTGGATCAAGCATACTTGTTGCTTCATCTAAAATAATAATAGAAGGTGACATAGCTAAAATTCCTGCAATCGCAACTCTTTGCTTTTGACCACCAGAGAGTTTCGTAGGTTCGTGATCTAAGAAATCTTTCATTCCTACTTTTGATGCATATTCGTTAATAATATCGTCCATCAATTTAGGATCAACACACATATTTTCAAGTCCAAATGCAATATCATCACGTACAGTTGCACCAATAAATTGATTATCAGGATTTTGAAAAACAATAGAAACAAGCTTCCTTATATCCATAACTAATTTAGCAATCGTACTTTTTCCACTTCCGTTATGTCCTAATATTGTTGTATATGATCCTTTTTGTATATGAAAAGATATATGATCTATTGTTTTAGCATTATCTTCATATTCGAATGTTAAATCTTTAACTTCTATGATTTTCTCCATGCTGCTTCCTCCAAGTATTTCAATTTTATTATGATTAACATCACTTGTCAATCACTATTCTTGACGTTCCTTAAACCTAAGTATTTATTATATACCTTAATGATTCTTTGACAAATAAAAAAGTAATGATGAATGTGTTTAATCATCATTACCTTTTCGTTCTTAGAATAAACCAATAATAGCCATTGGTGCATTATCACCTTTACGGTTATAAGTTTTTAATACACGAGTGTATCCACCATTTTTGTCTGCATATTTAGGTGCAACTTCTTCAAATAATTTTTGAACAGCAGTTTTTCCTGTAGCAGGATCAACAACATTTTGTAAAACTTCTGCTGCTTGTCTTCTTGCATGTAAATCTCCACGTTTTCCTAAAGTGATTAATTCATCAACGATAGAACGAACTTCTTTAGCTCTTGTAGCTGTTGTTTCGATTTTTCCATACATGATAACATCTGTAGCTAAGTTACGTAACATTGCCTTTCTATGAGATGATACACGCCCTAATTTTCTGTTTTGTGCCATAGATTAGTGCTCCTTCCAATATTTTTAAGACTAGTCGATAGGTTTAAATCCTAATCCTAATTCAACTAATTTTTCTTTTACTTCTTTTAAAGATTTCTTACCTAAGTTTCTGACTTTAATCATATCGTCTTCACTCTTAGCAGCAAGTTCTTGAACAGTTTGAATTCCAGCTCTCTTTAAGCAGTTATAAGAACGCACTGATAAGTCTAATTCTTCAATAGTCATATCAAGTACCTTATTTCCAGTATCTTGAGGAGCTTCGCTCATCACTTCCATGTTCATTGCCATGTCAGTTAATTCAACAAACATATTCATATGTTCCACTAAAATCTTAGCAGCTAATGCTAAAGATTCATGTGGTTTAATTGAACCATCAGTTGTGATTTCTAAAGTCAACTGATCATATTTTGCACTTTGTCCAACACGAGTAGGTTCAACTGCATAAGCCACTTTCACAACTGGTGAATAGATTGAATCGGTAGCAATCACACCAATTGTATTGATTAACTTCTTATTTTGATCAGCACTCATATAACCTCTATCTTTATGAGCATACATTTCCATATAGAAGTGTGCTCCTTCAGCCACATGAGCAATTTCTAAATCATTTGAAATCATTGTCACATTAGATGGACATTGGATATCTGCACCTGTTACAACTGCAGGTCCTTTGACATCAATAATCATTGTAACATCTTCATCACTATCAATTGAAAACACTAATTTTTTAATGTTTAAGATAATTGATGTAACATCTTCAACAACACCATCAACTGCAGAGAATTCATGGATTGCTCCTTGAACTTTAATCGCATGAACTGCACTACCTGGAATAGATGACAATAACACTCTTCTTAAAGAGTTTCCTAAAGTTGTCCCAAAACCTCTTTCTAAAGGTTCAACAACGAACTTAGCATAGTTATCAGTTTCATCATATTCTGCGACATTAAAATTTGCTTTTTCAAACTTTTGCATTATTTCCCTCCTCACTTAGAAATAAATTCAGTTTACTTCATTAACCACGAGGACGTTTTGGTGGACGACACCCGTTATGTGGAATTGGAGTTACATCGTTGATAGAAGTAACTTCTAATCCAGCAGCTTGTAAAGCTCTCACTGCAGCTTCACGTCCTGGTCCAGGACCTTTAACGCATACGTCTACAGTTTTCATTCCATGATCCATTGATGCTTTAGCAGCTGCTTCTGCAGCCATTTGAGCAGCATATGGAGTAGATTTTCTTGATCCTTTGAATCCTAACGCTCCAGCACTAGACCAAGTTAAAACATTACCATGTTCATCAGTAATTGTTACAATAGTATTATTGAAAGTTGAATGAACATGTGCAACACCTTTTGCAATATTCTTTTTTACACGTCTTTTTCCACGAGTTACTTTAGCCATTTTCGTTCAACCTCCTATTTCTTCTTACCAGCAATTGGACGAGCTTTACCCTTACGAGTACGAGCGTTTGTTTTAGTTTTTTGTCCACGAACTGGTAATCCTTTACGATGACGGATTCCTCTATAACTTCCGATTTCCATTAAACGTTTGATGTTTAATGCTACGTCTCTACGAAGATCTCCTTCAACTTTATATTTTTCTACTTCTTTTCTAATTTTTGTTTCTTCTTCTTCAGTTAAATCTTTAACTCTTGTATCTTCACTAACACCAGTAGCTTTTAAGATTTCTTTAGCTGTTGTATTTCCAATACCATAAATATAAGTTAAAGAAACTACCACACGTTTATCACGTGGGATATCAACACCTGCTATACGAGCCATTGTTTCTCCTCCTATTAACCTTGTCTTTGTTTATGTTTTGGGTTTTCACAGATTACCATGACTTTACCCTTACGTCTAATTACTCTGCATTTATCGCAGATTGGTTTTACAGATGGTCTTACTTTCATCTTTTTTTACCTCCTTGCGGGTATTTTCTTTATTTGTGTCTGAATGTAATTCGCCCACGTGTTAAATCATATGGAGAAATTGCTACGGTTACTTTATCCCCCGGTAAAATGCGAATGTAATGCATACGGATTTTACCAGAAACGTGAGCCATTATAACCGCTCCATTAGACAATTCTACTTTAAACATTGCATTTGGTAATGTTTCTAGTACTTTTGCCTCAACTTCAATAACGTCATCTTTTTTTGCCATTGATTAACTCCCCTTTACAGTTTTGTTAAAATCTCATAACCATCGTCTGTTATAACGATTGTATGTTCATAATGTGCTGCAAGCGTTCTATCTCTTGTTACAACTGTCCAATCATCATCTAAGACATCAACCTCATGTCCTCCTAAATGAGCCATTGGTTCAATCGCTAAAGTCATACCTGCTTTTAGTCTTGGTCCACGTCCAGGTTTTCCAAAATTTGGAACAGATGGATCTTCGTGAACCTTTGATCCAATCCCATGACCAGTATAATCACGAGGAGTTGAACAACCATGACTTTCAAGATATGTCTGTACAGCATGAGATATATCGGATAAACGATTGCCAGGCTTCACTTGTGTTAAACCTGCATAAAGTGATTCTTCAGTCACTTTCATTAATCGTGCTGCTTCTTCACTAATTTGACCAACTGCATAAGTCCATGCACTATCACCATGATAGCCTTTATAACATGCACCTACATCAACTGAGATTATGTCCCCTTCTTTTAATTTACGATTACTTGGTATTCCATGTACAACGACTTCGTTAATAGAAGTACAAACTGCACCTGGAAAACCATATAAATTTAAGAAAGAAGGTGTAGCACCATCAGCTCTGATAATTTTTTCACAGAACTTATTGATTTCTTGAGTTGTGATACCTGGTTTTATAAAACTCTTAAGTTCTTCATGAACATGAGCAACAATTCTTCCAGCTTCACGCATCAATTCAATTTCTCTTTGGTCCTTAGTTACAATCATTATTTATCCTCCAAGCTTTTTTCAATGTCTTTAAAGACGTCTTCCATAGGTTGGTCACCATTAATATTAATGATTGTACCTTGCATTGTATAATAATCAATTAAAGGTTTTGTTTGTTTGTTATAAGTATCTAATCTTACTTTAACAGCTTCTTCACTTTCATCAGCTCTTTGGCATAACTTTCCACCACATTTGTCACAAACACCATCTTGTTTTGGTGGATTGAATTCAACGTGGAAAGTTGAACCACAATCTTGACAAGTTCTTCTTCCAGATAACCTCTTAATTAATTTTTCTTCTGGAATATCAAGATTAATAATAGCATCAATAGTAAAGTTAAATTCCTTTGCGATACTTTCAAGTTCTCTTGCTTGAACAATAGTTCTAGGGAATCCATCTAAGATAAATCCATTTTCAAAAGTGTTTTCTCCTAAATATTCCCTAACCATTCCAATTGTATAATCGTCTGGTACAAGGTGCCCAAATTGCATAAAATACTTAGCAATAACACCATATTTTGTTTGTTCACTTAAAGCTTTTCTGAATAAATCTCCAGTTGAAATTTGTTTTAAGTTATATTTATTGACAAGTCTGTCTGCTTGAGTCCCTTTACCAGCACCAGGAGGCCCCATTAAAATAATGTTCATATTCATACGCTCCTTTTATTATACTATTTTCTAATATATCCATGATACTCTTTACGAGTAATCAAAGTTTTGATTTGTTTAGTTGTTTCTAAAGCAACACCTGTTACGATAATCAATCCAGTTCCTCCTAATGTTAATGAAGCATTAGCAGTTTGTGACCAAATAACTGGTGTTATAATAGGAATTGCTGCAATAATCAATAAGAAGATTGATCCGACAACAGTAATTCTATTTAGAACTGTACTAATAAATTTTTCTGTATCTATTCCAGTTCTTACACCTGGAATAGAACCACCATTCTTCTTAAGATCTTCACTAATCTTATGTGCGTCAATTTGCAGATTAGAATAGAAGAATGCAAATAATACAATCATAATAAGATATAAACAGAAACCAACTGGTTTTTGATAATTTAAGATTGTATCAATCATTTTTGTAACATCATTTGATTCCATAAAACTAATAATAGTTCTTGGAGCAGCTAATACAGATGAAGCAAAGATAACTGGCAACACTCCTGCACTATTGATTTTAATAGGCATGTGTGTTGAATCTTTTGTACGCATAACTGTATTTGAGTTACTTGCATAAATAATAGGTATCTTTCTTACTGCACCTTCATTAAATACAACGAAGATAACAATCACAAGATATACAAGGATAAACAATACATACCATAAGATTCCTAGTATTGCTGTTTGTGTTCCTTGATTAAGTTTTACAACATTATTGAAAGTTGTAATAAAGTTACTTGGTAAACTAGAAACAATTCCTGTAAAAATTAATAATGATGTTCCATTTCCTACACCTTTTTGTGTAATTTGATCACCAATCCACATAGCAAACATACTTCCTGCCATCATAACGATAACAACATAAGCATACGTTGCAAATGATGATGAGTTTAAGATATTGTACCCTTTGTCAAATGCATATGTTAATGAGCCACCTTGAACAGCAGCTAAGACTAAAGTAACATATCTTGTAACTTTATCTTTCTTCTTCTTACCAGTATTTCCTTCTTTTTGCCATTGAGTTAAAACTGGGATAACATCCATTGATAACAATTCAATAATGATTGATGCTGTGATGTAAGGGGAAACCCCTAATGAGAAGATAGAGAATCTTTCTAACATTCCCCCACCAAGCATATTAATAATTCCTAGAATACCACTATTTGTAGCTCCGGCAGTCAATGCATCCGCATTGATTGAAGGAATTGTAATAGCAGCTCCTAAACGGAATACGAAAAGCATTCCTAATGTAAAGATAATTCTATGACGCAATTCACCTTTTTTAAAAACAGTCTTAAAAAAGTTTAACATCTTAGATCACCTCAGTTTTTCCACCTACAGCTTCAATAGCAGCGACAGCAGACTTAGAGAATTTATGAGCTTTAACAGTTAAAGCAACTTCTAACTTACCGTTACCTAAAACTTTTACTCCGTCTAATTCTTTTTTAACTAATCCACATTCTTTTAATACAGCAACATCTACAACGCTACCTGCTTCAAATTTATTTAAATCTTCAACATTAACGATAGCATATTCTACTTTATTAAAATTAGTGAATCCACGTTTAGGTAAACGCATGAATAAAGGTGTTTGTCCCCCTTCAAAACCAGGTTTCTTTAATCCACCAGATCTTGCTTTTTGACCTTTTTGCCCTTTACCAGCAGTTTTACCAGTTCCAGAGCTTGTTCCACGACCAACACGTTTTCTTTCTTTACGTGCACCTTCTGTATATTGTAATTCGTGTAGCTTCATTCTTACACCTCCTATTTACTTTCTTCTACTTTAACTAGGTGTTCAACAGTTTTAATCATACCTTGAATAAATTCATTGTTGACTTTTTCTACTGATTTATTTAACTTTGTTAAACCTAACGCTTTAAGAGTATCCTTTTGATTTTGTTTTGAACCAATTGGACTTTTTACAAGCGTAATGATAACTTTATTTTCTTTTGCCATTTCTTACGCTCCTCCTATCCGTAAATTTCTTCAACTTTTTTATCTCTTAATTCAGCAACTTGTTGAGCAGTTTTTAATGCTGCTAAACCTTCCATTGTTGCACGAACCATATTGATTGGAGTTCTTGAACCAATACATTTAGAAAGGATATCAGAATAACCTGCTAATTCAACAACAGCACGAACAGGTCCTCCAGCGATAATTCCAGTACCTTCAGATGCAGGTCTTAAGAACACATGTCCTGATCCAAATTTTCCATCAACTTCATGAGGAATAGTTCCATGTACCATTGGTACGTTGATAATATTTCTCTTAGCTGCTTCAGATGCTTTTCTAATAGCATCAGGTACTTCGTTTGCTTTACCAGTTCCGAATCCAACACG
>CALDMQ010000103.1 GCA_937917505.1 uncultured Erysipelotrichaceae bacterium
TCAGATTCTAATGGCATCTATTGGTGGAAATAATACAAACTCAATTTTACCATATATTGATTATGAATATTTAAAGAAGCATCCCGAAATAATTATTGGATATTCAGATGTTACCGCCTTATTGCTTGCTATTTACGCAAAGACAGGGCTAATTACTTTTTATGGACCGGCTGTTGCATCTTCGTTTGGGGAGTTGCCTCCTTTTGTTGATTGGACATTTGATAGTTTTAACTCTACGATAAAAGGGACAATATCTTTTCCTTATTGTTATGAAAAGCCAGAGGTTTGGACAGAAGAGTTTATCAATTGGGCTGAACAAGACAGGTCAAAAGAGCAACTTGGAAATGATTGGATATGCGTGAATCCAGGGATTTGTCAGGGGAGAATGATAGGCGGAAATCTTAACACAATGGAGGGCTTTTTTGGAACTGAATATATGCCGGAGATTAAAAAGGGAGATATTCTGTTTATTGAGGATTCGTTAAAAGATGCGTGTACAATAGAACGTTCTTTCTCATTGTTGAAACTTGCTGGTGTATTTGAAAAAGTAAGTGGAATAATCTTGGGAAAACATGAAAAATTCGATGATAATGGAACTGGAAAATGTCCTTATGAAATTCTATTAGAAGTTTTAGGAGATACTAAAATTCCTATATTAGCTGATTTTGATTGTTGTCATACACACCCTATGCTTACTATGCCTATTGGATGTGAAGTGATGATGGATGCAGCAAATAAGAAAGTTGTATTGATGGAATCTCCATTGAATTAAGTAACAATTTTTGACTTAGAAAATCGATAAATCGGAATTTTGAGGTGAAAATGTGATGGAAATTAAAATTGAAAAAGCATTACCGGAAGATGCTGAAAACATATTAGAATATCTGAAAATTGTTGGTGAAGAAACTGATAATCTTACATTTGGTGCAGAAGGAATGCCGATTTCCATTGAGGAAGAACGAGACTATATTGCTTCTCTTCTGGATTCGACATCATCTGTAATGTGTGTGGCAAAAAGAGGAAATGAAATTGTTGGCAATGCCAGTTTTAGCGGTATGAATAGAGAACGTCTAAAACATAGAGGTGAACTGGCTGTTTCTGTAAAACGAGCTGAGTGGAGCAAAGGAATTGGTAGTATGTTGATAGATTATATTATTGATTTTGCAAAAAATATCGCTCACGCAGAGATTATTTCATTAGAAGTCAGAAGTGATAATACCAGAGCAGTCAAATTGTACGAAAAGTATGGTTTTGAAAAAATAGGTTCATTTCCTGGTTTTTTCAAAATTAACGATGAGTATGTGGAGTTTGATTTAATGAATTTATATTTGTGATTAGGAAAGTCAAATTCCCGGTTGTAGAATTGAGAAAAATTTAAATATATAACTCAGATGTAGCCTGAGTGCATTTTGAGTACAATTTTTATAACAGTCAAAAGCACTTATGCAAATAGGGCGAATATAGCAATAAAAAATAGCTGGAATGCTATAAAAACATGAGAATGAAATTGCTGTGAGACGAGTTCGAGTAGTTTATAGCAAATGTTTGTGTTTTAATAAAAGTGTTTCTATGTAAGTAGGAGCACTATTTTTTAAACTAAATTTTATTTAATGATTATAAATTGATGTTGCAAAGGCGAAGATATAAATTTTGTAATAATTATTGATGAAAAATGTTGAGATAGTTAAATAAGATTAGGATTACAATCGAGAACATTAGAGAATCTAAAGAGAGTAAAATATTTATTTGATATAAAAGAGATTTCATATAACGCATGAACATATCAGTCTTGTGAACCGCAATTAAAGCAATGGATTCGAAAGGAATCAAAGGAGAAGATGATATTGTTATAAGAACTTTGATTAAGACACTTGATTTTTGAGCAGGTTTTATTATTATCATAATATTCTTATATAGAGAAAAAAGAAAAAAACTAAGAATGAATAAAGGAATATAGAAAAATAACTTAGCATTAACAATTATGCTTTAATAACTTGGTATAAGAGATAAAAGAGTCATGAGATTTTTTCAATTTATTGGTGAAAATACGTGATTGTTTGAAGAATTTCATGTACACTTAAAGTGTAAGGGGATGAGATTGATGAAAGTTATAGTTTATAAAAGTAAACATGGTACAACAAAGAAAGTTGCGAAAATTATCAGTGAGTATATAGATGATTGCTTGTTGATGGATTTGGTTGATTTGGATTATCGTATTTTAGAAAAGGCGGATATGATTATTGTTGGTACACCGGTTTATCATCGTGAACTAGATTCTGGCATAGTGGAGTTTGTTAAAAATAATCAAGAACTTTTAGTAGCTAAAAAATATAGTTTATATGTAGTGGGTATATTGCAAAGTGAATTTATGACTTTTGTTAATGATGCTTTTTCGTATGATATATTAAAAGATATGAAAGTGATTGCTGGAGTTGGTGGTGTTTTATATTACCCTGATTTATCGATAAGCGAGAAGATGGCTTTACAGGTAATGAATAAACGTTCTCCTATTATTATTAAACAAAAAGAAAAAGATATTTTTGAAAATTTAAATCGTGAGGAAATTCAGATTTTTTGTGGAAAAATAAAAAAGTTATAGACTTTTATAAGAATTTTTACTTTTTCATTTGAAAATGAGAATTTTCTTCATTTTATCATATAGTTTCTTTGGTTTTTTGTTGACAAAGTCAAGGATATTGTTATAATGATAAATGCCTTATTTTAACTATGTAGCCCCGGAAACTACATTAGGAGGATTCGAAATGAGACAAACAACAATGGCTAAAGAAGCTACAATTGAACGTAAATGGTACGTTGTTGATGCTGAAGGTTTAACATTAGGACGTTTAGCATCAGAAGTTGCTACAGTATTAAGAGGAAAACATAAACCAACTTTTACACCACATGTAGATACTGGTGATTATGTAATTATCGTTAATGCTGAAAAAGTAGTAATGACAGGTAAAAAATTAGATAATGTAAAATATTACCGTCATACTGGATGGTTAGGTGGTTTAAAAGTTAAAACTGCTCGCCAATTTCAAGAAGCTGATCCTACAGGGTTTGTAGAAGCAGCAGTAAAGGGTATGCTACCTCATAACACACTTGGAAGAAAACAAGGGATGAAATTATTTGTTTATACTGGTAGTGAACATCCACACGCAGCACAAAAACCAGTAGAGTTAAAGATTAAGGGATAGGAGGACGAGAAATAATGGCTAATGTACAATACAGAGGAACTGGACGTAGAAAATCTTCAGTAGCACGTGTTATCTTAACACCAGGTGCTGGGAAAATTGTTATCAATGGTAGAGAAGCAAAAGATTATTTACCATCAGAAGTATTATTAATGGTCGTCAACCAACCACTTGAATTAACTGGAACAACTGGTAAGTTTGATGTGTCTGTAAATGTTTATGGTGGAGGTTATACAGGTCAAGCTGGAGCTATCCGTCATGGTATTTCTAGAGCTTTATTACAAGCTGGTGATGATTATAGATCAGTGTTAAAAGCTGCTGGATTTTTAACTCGTGATGCACGTGTGAAAGAACGTAAGAAATATGGTCTTAAAGCTGCACGTAGAGCACCACAATTCTCAAAACGTTAATTTATACGTTATTTACGAGAAATTCAAAGAAACTCAAATCGAAAAAAGCCTTTATTTATCGGCTAAAACTCGGTTTGAGTTTTTTTTCTGTTTTCCAATATTTAAAACGGTAAGAAGCATATAAGCAGCAAGTAAGTAGCAATATTCTCTCCTCACAATTCTCAAATATGCAACACTATAAAAAAAGGAACTCCAATTAAGAAGTTCTTATGAGTGGTTATTATTTTATGTCTTCAGTGATTAGATCAGCTATTTTATCACTAAACTCTTTAACAATTTCAATATTACCAATCACAATTTTATTAAATTTCTTTTCATTTCTTTTCTTGGATAAGACTAAATCAACAGTTAATGGGTTTGTTTTTAATTCATTCCCCTTTAATAGTGTTTTAGGTCTTGATACAATTCCGTGAGAAAATCAAAGTGTAATTTTCTTATCACTAGTAGCAATGGCGCATACTATCTTGTTTCTTTTAAAATCTTCTTCAATCAAAATATCATCTTGAAATAAAGTACTTACTCTTTCTAATGATTTAATTTTTCTTTTGACAGAACCTTTAATACTGTTTTCATCTTTTCCATTTTTATTAAAATCAAAATCATCTTCAATTAGCGTTCCATCATAGCATTTATCAAAAAAAGATGTAGCAGATAAATTTGTATTAATTCCAACAAGATGAAGAAAATTATCTTTTTCGGCTGAAAGAATATAGCAATCTCTTTTTTGAAACCTTTAGAACAGATGAGGTATTGATGGTCAACAAAAACTTCTTTATATTTTTTTGATAAAGTTATTGCGATTTCTTTTACTCTTGTTTTAAAAGAAGTTTGTTCAGCCATGTTTTCATCTCCGTTTCTATGAAATAATAAAGGGCGATTACTCGCCCTTTGATTTTTAGTAGTTTTCTCTGCAATTGGAGCAGGTTTTAGGTCTCTGCTCCGACCAATGGACATGGGTTTTTGAGGTCTCCATACCGACCTTTATCTTCATACATATGATAACATGCCGGTAGAAAAAGTCAATACATATCCATTATAAATAGTTTATTCGTTTTATATCAATTTATGCGAGTTTTTAATTAATTAGAAGATTTTAGATGTTCAGGATAATAAATTGAATTAATAGCTTGAAGTAAATATTTCATATCAATGTGAGTATATACTTCTTCTGTTACATTCATAGCCCTTTTATGTCCTACAATAAGTTTAATATAAGCCGGTGATACTTTTGCTTCTGTCATTAATGAAATGCATGTATAGCGGCAACAATGAGGTGTTTGTTCAAGTCCTGATTTCTCCATGAGAGGAACAAAATAACTATCGTAGTCGTTTCTATATTTAAATGGCTTTTACTCTTCGGTGTGTAATAAATAGTCACATTCTGATGAGTCATATCAATTTTTGATAAATGGATCAATGTGATTGTTGATTGGAACTTTTTTTATTCTTTGATTTTTCAATAAAGAAATATGTGATAAATCAAGATATACAAGATTTCTATGAACAATTGCTATCGTAGTTATAATCACGAAGTTTTTGAAATATCCTGTCGCAAATGTTTAATGGGCATTTGTATGCTCTGCCGGGGGAGGTTATTCGTTGTTTTTTTCTTATATAAAGACGTGGTGTTAACAGAGTAAATGAGTATCTATGTTAATATAAATGTATAAATTAATGATGGCTAATTTGAGATCGATTTACGTTAATAAATTTTTTAAATGTCTTAATAAATTTTTTGGTTTTGACTTAATTCTTCATTTCATCTAACCTTACCTTGTAAGTCAATGCTGTTTTATGGGAAGAATGTGCTTTCTTTGAATATTAAAATCATTGTTTGATTATCATCTAATATATTGGGGGATTTTAATTGCTCTATAGGAAAAATAGGATCATTATCATTATTTTTTTAAAAATATGAAATATTTGATACACATTTATAAGAAAATAAAGTATACTTGAAAAAGAATTATTGAAGGAAGGTTTGGTATGATTAGATTTTTTAAAGAAAATATTGAACCAAGACGTTGGTTAAGAAAATTAGAAGTGGGGATATCTATTCTATTGTGTATAGCTTCTGTGGTTTCAATAGGTTATGGATTGTTTGAAATAAATGCATCAATTAAACAGGTGCAGTTTATTCAAAGCTTAGAAATGACAAGAAATATAGAATTTGAAGATTACAGTGAAGATAACACAGTTTGTGATGTCACTTATACATATGGTGATAAGGAGCTTGTTGTTTCTTACTCGTATGAAGAATATGTGAAATTGGATGAACAAACAATCACAGCGTATGAATACGAAACAGATAATGGAACAAAACTCTATTTTGATCATCAAGATATAAGTGATCAAGAAGTAGAAAATCTTTATTCGCAAGTGAAAGCGAATGAATTAGCATCAGTATTTAATTTTGGGATGGCTTCTTTTATTTTGACTTTATCAATTGTGATTATGTTATTATTCTCAAAACAATTTACAACATATGAGAAATCATGGTTTGTATCTATTATGGTACTAGCGACAATTATATCTGTTCTTTTCCCGGAGGAAAGTGCAAATGGTGTTAATGGTATTTTGATTATGTTATTGTATTTGTTAGATACATTCCTTAATATTTTGTGTGAATTATTAATATCAAAACAATCACGATATAATTTCTTGGTTTCTGTATTGGTTGAAATTGTAGAAATCGCAATGTGTATTGTCTTGATGTATCGTTTTGCGACAATGGTAACAACATTATTCTTTTGGTTACCAATTGATATTATTAGTTTTATTAATTGGTCTAAGCATAAAGATGATGAAGAAAGTGAGTTGACTGTTGTTCGTAAGTTAAAAGGTTACCAAGAGGTTTTGGTTATTCTTGGGATTGTGGTTTGGACGTTTGTTGTGGGGTATTTGATTAGTGGTTTGGATATTGCAACTGATTTCTATAATAATGAAGTTTTAGAAACAGCAATTATTTATATTGATGCATGTGCCTCTGCAGTAGGTATTGCAAATGGATTATTTATTTTCTTTAGATTACAAGAACAATGGATAGCTTGGTATATTTGTGCATTTTTAGAAGGTATTATTAATGTGATTTCTGGGCAATATGTGTTGTTAGTATTGAAATTAGGATATTTTACAAATACAACATATGGATATATCAAATGGAATCGATATATTAAAGAACATGATAAGAAAAAAGCAGAAATTTCTATTTAATCCTTGAGGAATAGAAGTAAAATTGATAGAATGTATATAGAAAAAATGAGATGAGGTGTATATATTATGGCAATTTCAGCAGGAGATTTTAAAACAGGATTAACATTGATTGTTGATGGTGATCCTTGTCAGGTTCTAGATTTTCAACATGTAAAACCTGGAAAAGGTGCTGCAATTTTAAAAACAAAAATGAGAAATTTAAAAACAGGTGCGATTCAAGAAAGAAACTTTAATGCATCTACGAAGTTTGATGCTGCTAATATTTCAAAAAGAGTTGCACAATATTCGTATAAAGCTGATTCTACTTATTATTTTATGGACTTAGAAACATATGAAACATATGAGTTAGGAGAAGAACAAGTAGGGGATGCAAAATATTATATTATTGAAGGATCAGAAGTATCTTTGATGTTCTTTGAAGGGTTGTTATTGTCTGTTTCCGTTGGAGAAAAAGTAGAACTTACAGTTGTGGAAACAGATCCAGCAATCAAAGGTGCACCATCTAATCAAACGAAAGATGCTGTTACAGATACTGGATTATCACTACGAGTTCCTCAATTTATTGAACAAGGGGAAACAATTGTGGTTTTCACAGCAGATGGGAAATATGCAGGAAGAGCTTAATATGCTCTTCTTTTTCAAATGATGAATAAAGTTGTATTAGTAACAGGTGGAGCTCAAGGTATTGGTAAAGCTATTGCTTTGGAATTGGCTGCATCTCATTATGATATTGTTATTAATTATCTTACATCTTGCCAAGAAGCAGAAATGTTAAAAAATGAATTGGTTAAAGAATATGGTATTCGTTGTTTGGCGATTCAAGCTGATGTTTCTAAGGAAGAAGAAGTAAATGAGATGATATCAAAGATAGAAGAAGAATTAGGTGGTGTTGATATCTTAGTGAACAATGCAGCCGTTGATCTATCGAATTTATTTCATTTAAAAAATGCAGAAGAATTTAGAAGGACAATGGATGTCAATGTTATAGGTGCATTTAATTGTTGCAAGCGTGTGTATAAACATATGTTAGAAAAGGAATATGGAAGAATAGTTAATATTTCTTCTACAAATGGGATTAATACATATTATCCGATGTGTATTGATTATGATGCTTCTAAAGCTGCACTTATCTCTTTAACGCATAATCTTGCTTTTGAATTTGCGCCATATATTCATGTTAATTGTATTGCACCTGGATTTATTGGTACAGAGAATGAATTAAATGGTTATGATGAAGAATTTTTAAAAGAAGAGATTGATAAGATTATGGTTAATCGTTATGGTGATCCAAAAGAGGTTGCATATTTAGTCAAGTTCTTAATAAGCGATGAAGCAAATTTTATCAATAATACAGTCATAAGAATTGATGGTGGACAAAAAGGAAGTTGTTAATCCAACTTCCTTTTTAAACGTGTTAATGCAAGTAATATAGATAGTTTGCTATATTCAAGAGTTAATCCGCCTTGAATATATAATGTGTAAGGTTCTAAAACAGGTGCATCAGCACTTAATTCAATGGTACTTCCTTGAGTGAAACTTCCAGCAGCCATTACTTCATCAAATGGATAACCTGGCATAGGAGCAGGCATAACACGAACAAAAGAATCGATAGGGCTTGTTTCTTGGATGCCTTGTGTAAAGTTGACTAAGTTTTCTTTTGTTTTGAGTTCTAATGTTTGAATGATGTCAGTACGTGGTTCATCATATGTTGGTGATACATTTGAGTAACCAAGTTTTTCTAACATATATGATGTGAATACTGCAGTTTTTAAAGCATTCTTAACAGCGTTAGGTGCCATGAAAATTCCTTTGTAGAAAGTATTGTTTAAATTAAAGTTAGCACCTAAATCTTTGCCAATTCCAGGTGCTGTTAATCTTTCAGCTACCATATAAACAAGTTCTTTATTTCCGGCGATATAACCACCAGTAGGAGCAATACCACCGCCTAGGTTCTTCATTAATGACCCTACAACAATATCGGCACCAACATGTCCGGGTTCACGTGTTTCGACTAATTCTCCATAACAGTTGTCAACCATAATAATGACATCTTGATTCACTTCACGAATCTTTTTAATAATTCTTTCGATACAAGATATAGGTAATGATTTTCTATGTGAATATCCACGTGATCTTTGTATTTCTACTAATTTAACATTATTTTCTTTTAAACGTTGGACAATTGTATCATCATCAAAATCGTCTTGAATTAATTCGATTTGCTCGTAAAAGACACCTTGTGCTTTCAATGATTGAGAAGAATTACCACTGATTCCAATCATTTCTTGTAAAGAATCATATGGAGCACCGGAAAGAGAAATCATTGTATCGCCATGTTTAAGTAAAGCTGATAAAGTTAAATAAATAGCATTTGTTCCACTCATAATTTGTGGTCTCACTAAAGAATCTTCACAACCTAAGACTTCAGCAAATATTTTTTCTAATTTATCTCTTCCTTCATCATAATTCCCATATCCATTAATATCGCTAAAATCTGAATATGAGACCTTATTTTTGATAAATGCTGATAAAATACGATTTGAATTCTCTAAGCATATTGCATCAATGTTACTGTAGATATCCTTTAAAATGATATCTGATTCATTTGCTAATTTTAAATATTCTGGATTGATTTGTTT
>CALDMQ010000104.1 GCA_937917505.1 uncultured Erysipelotrichaceae bacterium
TTCCAGAAGAAGATTTAGAAATAATAAAAAATGATTATAAAATAATTATTGATAAAATAAAAAATGGTAAGGCAGAAGAAATTTCTGAAGGAGATACAAACTATTTAGGTGCTTGTACTAAGGGTTCTAGTGCAAACGATTTAATAGAACAACCTTTTAGTAATGAAAAAGCAATGCGAAGAGCTTTTTGTTTAAAAAATTCTTCATATTTCATATCAATCATATCTACCAATTTTTTTCTAACTTCTAATTCTAATGCAGTAAATCTTTTTAAAGCCTTTAACTGCTTCGGTGGTAAATACCCTTCTAACTTAGTTTTTTCTTTTTCTAACCATATAATATGCACATGAGGATGGAATTTATTAACGTGTAAATCCCACCACCACAAAGTGTTTTCTGGTTCAAAACCAGCATATTTAAAAAACTTTGGTAATGCTTTATTCAAAGCAGCTTCCCAATCCTCTATTGAATACAATCCAATTTTTTCAGCTTCATCAAAATCAGCGATTGATAAGACATTTTCCCAAGCTAAATCTCCATCGCTATGAAAATATTTTTTTATTAGCTTTTGAAATTCTGTTCTTTTTTCATCATTATCTAAGATACCTTCTGAAGTTCTTGTATAGGAAGTATGATGTGATGATGTGTAATTGAAATATCCTTCATCTTCTACAAGTTCTTGATCATGTTCTTTTGCATCATCACGACCAGTATACTCAGAATATCCAGATAGCATTTCTCCTGTCATCTTACCTTTAAATGCTGAGTTTGGTGGTGCTTGTTTACCACATTCAAAATATCTCACTTTGTCAATTTTGATTTTCATTTTAAATTACCACCTCTTTTCTCTTTAAAGTTCCAGCGTCAGCTGGATTGGGCCAACTTTTTTACATGGTAATTTTGCCATGTTATCAAATTTTACGAATAATTAAATCTAATTTTTCATCGAGATGATTCATCATTGAGTTTTGTACTTGTGCTTGTTTTGTTAAATACAAATCACAAAGATTCAAGACTGATTTTTCCATTTCTTCAGTAATATAAATATTCATTTCACCTTTAAGATATTGCAGGTATATTTCCATCATTTCATCTAAGATTTGTTCTTGAGTTTTTGCAATGCCATCTTCTTTAAATTTTTTTTGAAGACTTTTAATATTCCTTACAAATTCCTCTGATACTCTAAATGTTGTAATCATCTTTTTTCATCTACTTTCTTAAGTTTATCTTCAATCAACTCTTCAAATCTTGAAGTTGAATTTACAGTCCTTCTCATGAGTTCATAATCATCATTTTGGGGAAGATCTTTATTGACCTTAACCATAAGTTTTATATACTCTAATGTTCTATCAAGTGTATTTTTAATATCTTCTAATTCATTGGCCTTACTCATTGCAGCTCTCACGCAATAAGAAAGAGCCTCATCATTTGTCATCTTGTATTTCTTTTTTAATTTTTCAAATAGAAATTCATCTTCTATAGACATTGATATACGTTTTATTGGCATACTAATCACCTCTCTCTTATCATCAATTTACCACTCAAATATGGTAAATGGTAAAAAAACAGGATAAAGGCAATGTATTACATCAATTTACCAATTGACTTATCATTGCCTGCTTGGACAAAGCGACAACCTCGCTTTTCTTCAGTGTTTTTTTGATTTTGGTGTTCTTACCATTAGACTTACCACAATGTATTACATTGAGTGGTAAGTGGTAAATTCAAATTTACCACTACTTCTACACATTAAATTGAATAGTTTTCATGATTTTCTTTTTCAATTTCTTGATTTTTTTGATTGTTTTTTTCTAAACTTTTTAAAACTTTTTCAGTTTCTTTTTCCAATTTTTTATATTGATTTTCTAAGTTACTTAACTCTTTAATTTGTAAATTAATTTGATTAATTTCTTCATCTAACTGATTTCTTTTTTCTAATTTTTTATTTTTTTCTTTATACAATTTATTAATTCTTACTTCTAGTATTTTCATTTTTAAACACTCCTTTTATTTCTTAAACTTTAAAAAAAAAGACTTTATTTATTTTAAAGTCTTCAATCTCATAATTCAAAATTATCTTCTAAATTATCATTTATTTTATCCAAATCAATATCAGATTCAATTGAAAAATTAAATTCAATATCATTGAGAATCATTTTATTAACAGCATCCAATTTCAGTTCTTTTTCTAAAAAAATATAAGGAACAAGTTCTTCAAAAGCATAATGAGTATGAAATTCATTTGCAAGTTTTACCATCTCTTTCCAGTTTGTTTTATCAACTTCAAGATTATATTTTGTTTCTAAATCTTCACTCAATTCATCAAAAATGTAATCTTGAATATAGTTATCTAGTCTATCAATAATTGCTAAAACACCTTCATTAGAAATATCAAAACATTCACTCTCAATGTCACCTAAATTGGCTCCTGTTAAGTCAATTAATTTAAGATATTTCATATTATCATTTGATGTAATAATAGTATAATCAAATTCAAAGATACTTAAAAAATCTGTTAAAGTCATATGATTTATTATTGCATCATTAATTGCTTTAATAAATTCTTTAAAGCTTTCCTTGTTATTAAACAAATCACTGGCCACATCTTCTATACTAACAGAATACCAACCTTCTTCCATAGTTTCATCTTCTTTATAATAACAAATGATATTGTTTTTTTCTCTTGGATCTAAATTTAAATATCCTCTTCCAATGTACTCATTAATCATTGTTTTCACATCATAAAATTTCATTTTATACCACCTCTTAACTTGAAAACAAATAAAAAAACTCAGTTTGTTTTCACTGAGTTTCATAAAGTCATTTCATCTTCGTGTTCACTAAAGAATTCAATTTTCTTATCTAATAAATATTCCATCATACCAATATAAACATCTTGTTCAAGCAAACAAGTATCTTTTAAATAAGCATCATCATTATCATATTCTCTTAAACCACGTATATAAAAGTTCTTATTTTGATCTCTTATTATAAATGGACATATGCTATTTTTTAAACATTCTTTAAACATAATAATTCTTCCAACACGTCCATTCCCATCTCCAAAAGGATGGATTCTTTCAAATCGAACATGGAAATCAATGATATCTTCTAATGTTATATTTTCTTTTTCATTATACTCCTTTAAGAGAGAATCTAATTCTTCTTCTACCATTTCAGGTGGAGTTGTTTTTATAACATTTATGAGTCCTATAATATTTGGAATTGTTTTAAAACCACCTACATTATATCTTGGATTTAATTCATCAGATGTTCCTTTTTTTAATATGACATTCATTTCAATTATCATTTCTTTTGTTAGAGTTTCATTAAAATGTTCAAGCATATAATCAAATAATCTAAAATGGTTTGTAGATTCTATTAAATCATCCATTTTTATTGATTCTTCTTTTTTTGCAATAAAGGAATTCGTTTCAAATATCATTTCTGTTTGTTCTTCTGTTAATCTACTTCCTTCTATTTTATTAGAATTATAAGAGAAATTCACTTGTGTCCAATGATACAAATTACCTTTCATATGTGATTTCATCTGCTCATTAAGTTCTTCAGCTAACTCGTTAATATTCATTTTTTTCTCCTTTGTACATATGCTATTTTTTAAAAATATTTTAATTTACGAATACTTTATAAAGTATAAATTGACTCTTTACCTTCTACAATTTTAACATATTTGCTTTTAATATAGTAGATTTATAATTCTATTTCTTCTTCTATTAGAAAATTCTTTTCTAACATTTCAATAAGAAATTCTTTAAACAAAGAAGAAGTTTTAACTCGCTCAATAATAGCATTTATTACCAATTGATCGTCTTGAATATTTAACTCGTATTCATCAGACATTCCATGTAATGATGTTCCTGTAATGAATTGAACATCTATATTTTCTTCATCATCTAATAGTAACATACAATTCAATTCTGTAACATTATCATAATTAATATCATATGTGCCATCCCATATAATTTCATTATCATCTGTTATATCGTAAGACTTTGCTATAGTAATGGACTTAGAATTTTTACTTTCTAAACCATAGACATTAGACACATCGTTGATTTTAAAATATTCAAATTCCACATTACTTTTATCGTACATTCTAATCACCTATCTTTTGCATTATTAAAGTTAAGATAATAGGAAATCGTCTTCCATTTCTTCTTCTAATTCATCTAACTCATCTTCTTCTATTTGTGGATTAATTATTTGTGCATGAAGTTGTTTATCATTTATAATATCATCAAATTTATCAAGATATTCTTGATCTAAAAAATGAAATTTTTTCTTTTTTTCTGACATCTTATCATCAATATAATGGTATGTTTCATTAAGTGCTATTGATTGAACCAAAGACATATCAGTCGGTTTTAAACCTTTATCCATACAAATAAGCGACTTAATTAAATCTTGTTTATATTCAGTCATCAACATATTCATTTGCTTAAATACATTATTCATCATCTCTACTTTTAAAGTGTCTTCAATAAATTGTTCAATTGTTTTATTGAGTATTTTTTCATAATGATTTGCAGGCACTACTGTAGGACTTTGTGTTTCTGGATTGATATAAGTATATGTCATGTCCTCTATTGTTCTACACATTTCCTTTAACTTCATTTTTTGAAACTCATCAAATTGTTTTTTCATATTTCTATCTACCTTTCTATAGGGGTTGCCTATATTTTTAGAAGTACATAACCACAAAAAAAGTCATAGGTGGAGATGAAACATACTACCTTGACTTTATGAAGTGTGTTATGTAAAAAAATATTAAATATAAAAAAAACACGAGAGAAACGAGTGTATCCATAAAACAACATGGCAAAATTGCCATGTTGCAGAAACTGTTATAAACTAAAGCAAAAAAATCTCTTTTACAATTCCATACCACCTCGAAACATATCATAATCCTTGTTATAAAAAGCATTTAATAGATCCCATTTGCCAATACTCTTTATATCGTCTAAGGTTATCTTCTCATCCCTTAATCCTTCGGCTAAGAAATCTGAAATACTTGTTAAAGAACTGTCATTCTCATCCTTTAAATAAGCCTCAATTGATGCTGTTGCAATCGTATTGTATATATCTTCAGATACTGTATAACCATACGTATAATCAATAGATAAAAAACATTCCCACAACATATGGTTTTCTTTAAATATCTCTTTAAATTCTTCATACATCTCTAAAGCAGTTTGTTTATTTTCTTTTGTATTACTCAATTTCATATCTCCTTTCTAACATGGCAATTTTGCCATGTTCTTTTAATATAATCTTCTACAGTTATACATATTTCTATAAAAATAACTTCCTTTTGCTACTGAAGAAATTTTAACACATTGATTAGGATATTGACCTACTGTTCCAGAGCCTTGTCCTGATGCATGAATCATCTTACCTTCGCCTATATATATGCCTATATGTGCAACACCTGAACCATAATTGAATGTGATAACATCCCCTATTTGTAACTTAGAATATGGAATAACTTTTCCCATCTTTGAATAACCTGAAGCTGTCGTTCTAGGCACTTTAATTCCTGCTTTATTATGAGTCCAGTAGACAAATCCTGAACAATCAAAATAATTTGGCCCATTCGCACCCCACCAATAGCGACAACCTAATTTAGATCTCGCATAGCCTACTATTTTTTCAGCAACTGGTGAAGATTCATCTGGTTTATAATCACTTCCTAAATCTTCTGAATTTACATTAAATAAGTATTCTAACATTTCTCCATTTATTTCATTTTTCACTAACGAATCTTTAAATGGTGAATTGTTTAACATATATTCAATCATAATGTCTGCTTCAAAAGTATTACTATTATGTGAAATAAATTCTGCAACTTTTTTTAAATTTTCTTCTGTTATCTTATCACAATGTGAGAAAATAAAAGGTTTCAAAAGATTCTCTGGAGTTACTGCAATATATTCTTGATATTCTAAAACAACTTGATCAATCAATTCTTTATGTTCTGTTCTGTCATAAAATGTACTAATCAATATATCCATATCATCAACTGTAATTTCTTCATCACCAAATATATCAGAAACACTACCTATCATCATAGTCACAAAATCAACAGTAGTTTCTATTGGATGTGTAAGAGCGTGATAAGTTCCTACAAAGGGTGTCAATAGTAAAGAAAAAACTATTATAAGAATAAATAATCCACCTACAAAAGCAATTCCTATTTTCTTCATTACTCAATACCTATTCAGGAATCAACGCTAACTCATCAGGGCTTGCTTCAAATTGCACTTGAAATTTCTTGTTTCCTAAAACAAACAATCCACAATGTGGTGGAAGATTTTCTATATTTGATTTATCTGTATCAGAAAGAGTAATTAGTTTTGATAAGTCATTAATACCATCTTTAGTCAGATTCATATAAACTTGGTAAGTAGAGTTATCAAATATTGCTTTTCCATATTTTTTAATGGATTTATCACAGTAATCATTGACTTGTTGGGTTCCTGTAAGAGTCGCCGTCAAATACTTTCTTGAACGTCTTTGAATAATAGCTAATAATTCAGCAAGAAAAGGCACTCCAATGAACATATGTTCTTCATCAATAACCAAAACTGTTTCTTCTTTATTACCTAAACCGACTGCCCATGCATATTGAAACACCATTCTTAATAAAGCGTTTTGTAATTCTGGTGACACATTAATTAAGTTTTTAGTACCAAAACTTATGATATTTGATTCTAGTTGTTCTTTTGTCATAGATGTATGGCCATTAAAAAAACGACCCCATTCACCTTCAATTTCCTTATACCCAGTGATGTGTCGCATTTTCATTTGTAATTCTTTTAATGCTGCTATTTCTCTTGAATTTGTTTCTTTATCTTTTGAATACTGTTCAATCTTTTCATTAATTACCATTGTAAAATTAGAGAACGTCGGATAATCTTTAGATGATAAATATTCAAATTGTGTTGTTTCTGTAATACCAACAGATTTATAAGTTCCTACTACAATCTCACTAATCATTGATAAAGCATCTTCACTAATGTTAGACCACAATGTCTTAAATGTTATCTTAATCTCCTCTACAACATTGAATATTGCATTTTTGGTATCATACATCTCCTCATGTGTGATATTCTCGTCATCGCTCGATATTGGCTTTAAATCGAATATATTAATCATCATATCATCTGTACCAAAAGCAATGAAACAACCACCACAATAACGTGTTAAACGATAATTTTTATTTTCTGGATCTACCCATATAATTTTTCGTTTATTGATAACATGGCCAAAAATAATAAGATTCATTAAAACAGTTTTTCCCATTCCAGTTCTTCCCACAATAATCATATTACCAGAAGTTCTTCCATACATTTTCGCAAGAGAAGGATGAGTAGCATATAAGAATTGATTAAAAATTATCTTTCCATGATTTGTCATTTCTGAACCAATTAATGTGCCATATGGATCTTCCAATGTATCATAAATAAATGGCCACAAAGCACTTGCACTAATTGATGACATTGGTTGTCCATTCAAAAATTCTTCCTCTTTTGATAAATCATTCTTCATAAATAATGGTGAATTTTTTTTATAGTAATCTTGCTGTAAGTGAGGAATAGGTTTTGCCTTGATTTCATACATTGATGTATCTAACTCTGATCGTATCTTCTTTACATTTTCATTTAACTCTTCAAGATTATCTGCCTTCACATAAATATTAGTAATGACATTTACAGTTGAGCTTGTTTCTCTAACTGAACGCTCTACAAAGTTTTTTAGATTATTATACTTTAATCTTAACTTTTCTTTTTCTTGTGGATCTGATGATTTTTCATAAGCATCATCAGTTGCTTGCATTTGATTTTTTAATGCAGTCGCTAAATCAAGATCTGTATGTTCAATAACAATATCTATGTCATATTCTGGTCTAGTTACTAATGGTGCTAGTAATCCTTCTACAAATAAATCAGGATACTTTATAAAAGATAAGACTTGGACATACTTATCTCCCATCATAAAATATTTTTTATACTCCCTAAATCCAATAGGAGCTAATTGACTTTTCTTACTTTTCAATAAACTCATTACCCTCATCTCCTATTCTCTTATAAATTTCATCTACTTCATTAGGAAGTGCATTAGGCAATACTGCTTCAGTAAATAATAATTCATCAATATATTCATGTTCAAATTCCTGTTGGATGATTGATTTATAATCAGTATATGTCATATTTCTAATTAAATCTCTTGAACCAAATGCCGATATAAACTCTCGTTTAAGCATATCAAAAGTCTTATCAATATGAAGTTCATCATCTTGTACAAGAATAAAAAACTTTACTTCTCTATGTGTTTCTCTAAACCATTCTAACTTATTCACTTGTAGTTCTATAATTTTTGAAACAGCTGGATTTTCTTCTGTAGAGAGCAATTGAAGATAATTAGATGCTTGTAATGTAACATCTGGTTCACTCTTTATAAACTTAAAATATAACTGCGTTTGATAAAGTTTATCAATTGCTGAAGATAACCTTAAAATTCTTGCTTTCTTTTCAGCATCCGACAAGAGATAAATATTAACAGGCATTATCCGAATTCCTTTTACAACCATTTTCTTGTTGTCTTTTTTCAGATAAATACCATCATGATCTAAAGTATCAATATCCATCCATTCCATTGTGCTTCTTAATTTCTTTACTCTTTTTGCTTTTTGTTTTTCTTCTTTCTTAGTCTTCATATAACCTATAATCCACCCCTTTCCATTTGAACTTCTTAGGTTTAGACATAAACCTAGTAATACATAATAATCTTCCTAATACATTGTGATAATATGGAACATTAAAAGTCAATAAGAGTCCACATGATATAATTAATACTCCTATAACAACTCCTACAATACCCATAACCAAACTTTTTAAAGAACTTGCTAGAAATAAGATTGACAATATAACAAATAGCCCTACTACACTACATGAAATTATAATAGCTAGATCTATCCCTCTAAACCTATTAAAAAGATAATTACCTTTTTTGAAATTTTCAGGAATGATGTAATAATCCTCTCTACTCATTACATATCACCTATCCCAAATTCCTTTGCTTGATGCCCTACAGCGTGATCTTCTACATAAAATTCATAATTCTCTTGATTGTTAAAATAAACATCAACCAATTCATCAACATAAAAGTCAAAACTTTCTCTGTCTTGATGTCTTATATCATTTTTTAATTGAGTGATATAGTTATGTACTTCTTCATCCCACTCTTTAACCATTGGTAATTTTTCTAACCAATATGACATTTCATTTTTATTTTCCCATGCTTTTTCTAAATCTAAAATAATACTACTTTTAATTTCTTCTCTCGTTAAACTGTCCATTTTTTCACCCATTTCTAAATTTTGTGGTTGATGTTCTATACTATGACCTTCAATATAAAATTCATAATCACCTTTTTCTAAAACATATTCACTTATTTTTTCTGCATCTTGTATAGCCTTAAAAAGTTCATTAGGCTCTTTTTCCAATATACTTATCCAATTTTGAACATAAGCTTTATTGTTTTTAATTCTATCTTCACTTATAGGAATATTTAATTCTGCATTTAAAAAAGCTGAAGATATTTCAGCTCTTAATTCTTCTTTAGCATATGATTCTGATCCAAAACAACCTGTTAAATTTCTATTCAAACGTTTCTCATGGCCAGTTGAATGACCTATTTCATGTGCAAGTGTATCATAATAATCAAACTCACTATCAAAGTTCTCAAACTGAGGCATTTTTATTTTATCTAGTGTTGGAATATAACAAGCTGAATCCCCACCGTGTTTTAATATGATTCCCTCTGTTTCAAGATAGTTTTTAAAGAAGTCCATTATATTTTCTTGTTTTACTTGTTTTTCTTCTATTTCATATTTCGGAATTCCATCAACAAGACTTGCATTAAATACGATATATGTTTGAGCAATATATTTAATTCTATTAGGATCTTCTTTTATTATCTCTTGTGCTTCTAATAAAGTAACTTTCTTTCTATTTTCTATATCAAAAGGACTCCAGTATTCTACAGGCACTCCTTTTCCTTTTGCATCTACTAATTTCCATTCATTTTGTTTTACTTGATTAAATGTTATCCAACGTGGATCTTTATATCCTCTTTCTTCAGCAATAAAAGATAATAACAATCTATTTAATCCCCTATATTGATGTCTACTTATAGCATTTACTGGATGAACAACCTTCCATGTTTTTTTCCAAATTTGTTGATCTTCTTCAAGACTATGAATAAATTCATTAATAAGAAGTTCTCTAGTCTTTGTCAATTTTGCCATCATCTTCACCCACCAATTCTTCATAACTAAATATTTCATAACTATCTGGTTG
>CALDMQ010000105.1 GCA_937917505.1 uncultured Erysipelotrichaceae bacterium
ACTTGATAATTGCACAGATTCTTCATCGCTATGCTCTAATTCTTCTATCGTTTCTTGAAGTTCTTCAATATAACAACCATCTCTTGCAAAGAGTTCAGTTAAAAAATAATAAACCAAACGTGTGATAGATACATCTCTTTGTAACACATAATCACAAGATGTTTGAAAAATATTTTGAATATGATTATCTTCATCATCAATAATAACAACTAAAAAAAGATTCTTAAAAATAAAAAAAGCTAATGCATCTTGTTTCATAAAAATATTCCTAGCATTAATCAAATGAATATAACCATAATAGTAGTGCTGATGGGGAATAATTATATTTTGATGATAAGTTAATGTTTGTTCACATTCTGATATTGTCTTAGAAGAAATATGAAAATCATGATGACATTCTTTCAATTCTTCTAAACTCATCATAGCTAAATACATATGCCCATCTTTCATCTGATTGATAGTACATTCTTTTTTTGCATGATCAACTTGATATATCATATTTTCTCCTTTATATAAAAAGAGGGGTTTTATTTTTCTCTCTTTGTGTTTATTTCTTTTTTTCAATTAAAGTTAAAAGATCTTGGATTGTTTTTAATTCTAATAACTCTTCGTCTTCAAATTGAACACCAATTTCTTCTTCCAATTCAAATACTAAATCTACTAAATCTAAAGAATCAATTCCTAAATCCTTAAAAGCCATATCAACAGTTAATTCTTGACCTTTTAATTTAGATTCTAATCTTTCTTTTATCTTATCAAAGTATTCCATATTTTTCACCTCTTAAACGTATTATAGCCTTTCTTTTTAGAAATGACAATCTTTTTCAGTATTCAAAAAAGCTTTCTCATTTATATTTTTCTACATAATACTCAACATTATCCTTAAACCTTCTTGTCACGATAAGTTTTTCACCATTATCTAAAAACAATTGCCTTCTTGCACCTTCTAATACACGAACCCCAATAACATGACTCATATTCACAAGTGTTGTTACATTGGTTTGTCTAAAATACGAAAAAGGATCTTCGTGTTTAATATCCGTCAATTTTTGACAGCATACACGAAACTCTTGACTTTTTGTATAAGCATAAATACGATGATCAATAATTTCAATATAGTAAATAGATAATAATGGAACCTCTGCAAAACATTTCTCGTTATCATCATAACAATGCAAAGTATTGAATGCACGTTGTAAGTATTTTATCACCTCATTAACAACCAATTCATTTTGTGGATTATATATAATTTTTATCTCATCACTCTCTAATAATAAATTCTCTTTGTATACTACTTTCACTCTTATTCCCCTTAATACTCATATTTATATATCTATTATTGATATGTTTCAACAAAGTTCGCAATCATTTTTACTTGAGCGTTCTTATATTTCACTTAAGCGGAATATTTGAGATAAATAAAAAAAGGCTTTCGCCTTATCTTTTCTTCTTTTTCTTATGTCTTTCTTTTTTTCGATTAGGATTGAACATATTATTTTGTTTAGGTCTTTGTGTAGGCATACCAGTTGTTGGATCAAAATTCCCTAATTGTTTCATCATCAATTGAGATTGTTCAAATTGTTTTAATAAACGATTAACATCAGCAACAGTCTTTCCACAACCTTTGGCAACTCTTTCCTTACGTTTTGCATTAAAGATTTCAGGATGGCTTCTTTCTTCCTTTGTCATAGAATAGATAATTGCTTCCATATCTTTCATCTTTTTATCAGTCGCTTCATCATTAATTTCAGGCATACTTGGCATACCTGGAATCATTTTTAAAATTCCAGATAAAGGACCTAACTTTTTCATTTGATGCA
>CALDMQ010000106.1 GCA_937917505.1 uncultured Erysipelotrichaceae bacterium
ATTAACACCTGTTACTGGTGACAATTTTAATCCAGATGCACTACTTCCACCACAGCCAGTACAGTCACCACCATAAGTTGTTAATCTTCCTGTAAAAGTTGTTCCTTTTTGAATACCACCTTTTTTTATGACTTTGTCTACTGGTGCTTTGATAATTTCTTCTTCAATAACTTTACGAGATGTTTCTTTATTGTTTGCGTAAGTGATTAAGTATGTTCTTTTCACTAAACCATCTTGTCCTTCTTGAACAACACTACGACTCCATCCTCCGCTTCCTTTTTCAATTGTTTTATATGGAATCTTTTCTTCTTTTGTAAGTGTTTTTGTTTCAACTCTTGTAATTTTTAATAAATCATTTTGTTCAACAAGACTATTCAAATCTTTATTCACAGTATCTCCCTTATTTAATTCAACATTCACTTCTTTAAGGACATTTGATACTATATCTTGTTTAACAAGATATTCTTTTTCTTCAGCTACACCATCTTGTAATGTGATGTCAACTGTTGGAATAAAATCTGCAATATGATTGACGGCACCTGTTGTTACTGTTGCAAACATAACAACCAGATAAAAACATGCCACGGCTAAAATTCCTTTTGTACGGCTATCAGCCGAGACAATAACCTCTTTCGCTTTTTTTAACATTTGTTTTCCTCCTTATTTAATCCCAAACAATTCTTTGGCATTAAATGTTGTGATTCTAGCAACGTCTTCTATCTCCATGTTCTTTAGCTTTGCTATTTCCTGGGCAATATACACAACATTTGCTGGCTCATTCAACTTTCCTCTAAACGGATGAGGTGTTAAATAAGGACAGTCTGTTTCGATCATTAAATGATCAATACCAATTTGAGTAGCGATCTCTTTAGGTACTTTAGCGTTTTTAAATGTGACTGGACCTGCTAATGAAATTTGAAATCCAATCTCAATATAACGCTTTGCCATTTCAACAGAACCACTATAACAATGCATAACTCCATAATGCTGAGCTTCTTTTAAGACTTCATAAGTATCTTCATAAGCATCTCTTGCATGAATGACTATTGGCTTTTGATATTGTTTTGCAAGCGCAACTTGTTTTTTGAAAATTGTAAGTTGTTGCTGTTTTGGAACATCCTTCCAATAATAGTCCAATCCAATTTCACCCAATGCAACAACACGCTCATCTTGAAGTAATTCTTCAATTTCTTTTAAATGCGCATCTGTTGTATCTAAACAATCATTAGGACTAATACCTACTGTCGCATAGATAAATGGTTGTTCATGAGCTATTTGTACCGCTCGTTTTGATGAGACTAAATCGTACCCTGCTACGATAATATTTGTAACATTATTTTCTAATGCACGTCCTATATAAACATCTCTATTTTCATAAAGTTCTTCACTGTTTAAATGTGTATGTGTATTAAAAAACATATCGCTCACCCCGAAGCATAATAACAGAAATGAAAACATTTGTCAAATTTCTAAATACGACAATTTTTTTTATCTTGATAAAATCAATATTTTTTGTATTTGTTTTTTATAGTTTTATGATATAAACAAATTCTAATAACTGCCCATATATACTATAGACAACTCTCAATATTTTAAACATAATAATTCCATTAAATAATATAAAAATATCCTTTTCACTTCTATATAAATTTATTCTAAAAAAAACTGTCCATATGAACAGTCTTACTATCAAATCTTTAAAAATGTTTTATATTAAATATTGAAATTGTATTGAGTGAAAACATCACTAACTGGTAAATTATTTTCAATGTTTTCAATAGTATGTGCTAATAAATCAGCAACAGTAACTTGTACTAATTTATCAAATTGTTTTTCTTCTGGAATAGCAATTGTATCACAAATAACAACTTCTTTAGCTGCACAATTTTGTAATCTTTCTGTTGCTGCTCCAGATAATACACCATGTGTACAAGCAATATATACACTCTTAGCACCTTTTTCCATTAAAACATTAGCCCCAGCACAAATTGTACCAGCTGTATCGATCATATCATCAACTAAAATACAATTTTTACCAGCAACATCGCCAATAATACCCATAACTTCTGCAACATTTGGTTTAGGTCTTCTCTTATCAATAATAGCAATAGGACAGTCTAAAGCTTCTGATAATTTTCTTGCACGTGTAGCTCCTCCATGATCAGGTGAAACAACACATAAATCTTCAATATCTTTTCCTTTAAAATATTTATAAAGTAATGGTAAAGCTTCCATTTCATCTACTGGAATATCAAAGAATCCTTGAATTTGTCTTGCATGTAAGTCAACTGTCACAACACGGTCAACACCTGCAACTGTTAATAAATCCGCAACTAATTTTGAAGTAATTGGTTGACGTGGTTTTGCTTTACGATCTTGTCTTGCATATCCAAAATATGGAATAACTGCAGTAATTTCTTTAGCAGATGCTCTCTTTAACGCATCAACTAACACTAAGATTTCCATTAAGTTTTCTGTAACTGGATTAGATGTTGATTGAACAATAAATACATCTTTCCCTCTTACAGATTCACCAATTTCAACTAAAATTTCTCCATCAGCGAAATGATGAACTTTACAATCTCCTAATTCTGTCCCTAAATTCTTTGCGATGTTTTTTGCTAAATCTTGACTTGCAGATAAAGCAAATACTGTGATTTTGTTTTTCATGTTTTTCCCTCTTTTTTTCTATTTTTTATTTCTTCTCTCGTATTCTTTCATACGATTTTCTTCCAACACTTGGCTATAACCATCTTTATTCACTTGTCTTGCTCTGGCAATAGCCATTGCATCAGCTTCAACATCTCTTGTAATTGTTGATCCCGCTGCAACAAATGCATTTTCTTTCACTGTTACTGGTGCTACTAAATTTGAGTTACATCCAATAAAAGCATTATCTTCAATAATTGTTTGTGACTTATTTTTACCATCATAATTAACAGTAATTGTACCACAACCAATATTGACATCACTACCCACAACAGCATCACCTATATAAGTTAAATGAGCAGCTTTACTTCCTTTACCAAACACAGCTTTTTTCATTTCTACAAAATTACCCATATGCACATTTTCTAAAATATGACAATTTGTTCTTAGTCTTGCATATGGACCAATATCCACACCATTTTCAATGATCGAATCACTAATAACAGAGAACTTGATTTCTACACGGTCTTTAATTGTCACATTTGTAAATTCACAATAAGGTCCAATATGACAACCACTTCCAATAACTGTCTTTCCTTTAATAATACATCCTGGCTCAATTGTTGTATCTTCACCAATCACAACATCTCTACCAATATAAGTATTACTTGGATCAATAATATTAACACCATTTAATAAATGTTGTTTATTAATTCTGTCTTTTAATAATTGTGTTGCTTCTGCTAAAGCCACGCGATCATTAATACCACCAACTTCATCATAATCACGAATCTTATAAGCATCTACTTTTAAATCTTGTTGATTCATAATCCCAATCAAATCAGTAATATAATATTCATTTTGAGCATTATCATTTGTTACTTCTTTTAAAGCCTTCCATAAAGCTTTGTTATCAAAACAATACTCACCAACATTCATTTCTGTAATATTGACTTGTGAAGGTTCTAAATCTTTGTATTCTACAATTCCAGTCACTTGACTACCATCTTTAATAATACGACCAAAATGCATTGATACATCACAATCACAACTCATAACAGTTCCTTGATTTCTTTGACTAATATGGAAATCAATCATTTCTTTTAAAGTTTCTTTTGTAATTAAAGGTGCATCACCATTTAAAACAATGGTCAAGCCATCTTTATCTTTAAGAACATCTTCAGCTTGCATAACCGCATGCCCCGTACCAAGTTGTTCTTTTTGATAAACAAAAGTTACATCATCAACCAAAGCTTCTACTTGCTCTGCTCCATGACCAACCACAACAATTGTTTCGTCAACACCTAGAGCTTTCAACTCATCAACCACATGATTAATCATTGGTTTATATAAAACCTCATGAACAACCTTTGGTTTTTGAGATTTCATGCGTGTCCCTTTTCCCGCAGCTAATACAATCGCATAAATTTTCATTTCACTCTCTCCTTACCGCATTTATTCTAACAAAATTCTTATTAAAAAAAAAGAGAAAACAAGAAATGTTTCCTTATTTTCATTATTTTTTATCTTCTTTTTTAAGGATTTGTGTTTTTCTGACAAAATAATAATTACTTTTAAAATATGAATAAACAGAATCAATTAAATCTTCATCTTGTGTCATGCCAAAAACACAAGAACCACTTCCAGACATAAGTGCTCCATCAAAGCCTAAACGTAACATATCATCTTTAATTTTTTGAATTTCACTGACCATATCAATAGATGGTGCTTCTAAAGTATTACCTAAACTCTCCACAACTTCTTGATAATCATTTGTTTCAATACCATGTTTCATTTTTAAAATGTCTGGATGCTTAGCATTCTTTAAATCAAGCATATCAAAAGATTTCTTTGTAGAAACACCTTTTTTTGGTTTTACCAATAATAAGAAACAAGAAAAATCATTATCAATAAATTCTAATTTTTCCCCAATTCCTTTGACCATTGCCATTTCCTCATGAATACAAAAAGGAATATCTGCTCCTACTTCTTTTCCAATCACTGCAAGTTCTTCTAAAGATAATCCTAAATGAAACATTGTATTCATTGCCTTTAAAACAGCTGCTCCATCAGCACTTCCACCAGCCAGACCTGCTTGTGTGGGAATATGTTTATAAATATGAATTTTCACCCCACCAGAAATATTGTATCTTTTTATTAAAAGTTCAGCGACTTGATACATAATATTTTTTTGATCTGTTGGCATTTTATATGTGTTTGATGTGATTTTAATACCTTGAGGTATTTTATCAATATAGATTAAATCATGTAAACCAATAGGCGCCATAATCATTTCTAATTCATGATAACCATCTTCTCTTTTTCTCACAACATCTAAAGCTAAATTAATTTTTGCATAGGCTCTGATTTTCATTACTCTCACTTATCCTTTCGTTGGGTATATTTTTCTTGCAACTCCTTTTGTATCAATACCACCAATTCCTTTTTGTTGATGGGAAGTTCTGTTAATAATGTCCTCTACATCAACGTAGTTTTTCACACTCTCGTTGGCAATTAAACTCGCCACATAAACAGGATCTAAGGCATGAATATTAATACGTTTAGGACTTGATGCAAAGTTTGCACCAGTGGCTAATAACATTTCATAATAGGACTGACATGCTCCAGCAATAATAATCAATGCATCTTTATCATCTTCATATATCCTTGCTTGTCGTATTGCTTCTACAAAATCAAGGGAGTGTTGATAGTTATGGATATCACTCTTATCCTGATTTTTACGCAAAGCATCATGTCCTGTAATCACAAGAATTTGTGGCTTATGTTTTTCTAGCAAACCTCTTACTCTTGTTTTCATTTCACTTTCTTTCATATAATAACAATCTGCACGTATCTTAAGTTCATCATATTTATCTTTACACATTTGCAAATACTTTTTATCGCCATCTAAATGTAAAACTTTTCCTCTTAACATGGGTTGTCTAGTGATAGAAAATGTATCGTGTTCATAAGGTTGCACATCACTGAGTTCTAAATCATCTTCTTCACTATCTGCAATCAGCCTTAATTCAACACCCCTTAAGATATATATATCATTATGAATATCTACAATCTCAAACAAAATATCTTTTTTATATTTTTTTCTAACAACATAATCACCTATTTTCATTATCTCACCATAGTTAGTATATGGTGTTTATAAATAGTGTGTGAGTTTTAAATAGTCATCTATTGTTAATTGTTCTGGTCTTGTTTTTTCATCAATTTGACATTTTTTTAATATGTCTGATGTTTTGTCTTGAAATAATGCTTTTAAGTTATTATAAATTGTTTTTCTTTTTTGGGTAAATGCTGTTTTTAATATCTTTGATAATAATGGATTGTAATCCTTTGTTTTCATAATTGAAATAATTGCACTATCAACGTGTGGTGCTGGTGAAAAGACATTTTTAGAAACAGTCATATCTAATCCTATTGTTCCAATGCTTTCAATCATATAAGTTAATGGGCTATGATAAGAAGTATCTGTTAATTTTAATGCCACTTCTTTTTGAACCATTGCATGTATACTATAGAGATTTGCATTTGTTGTAATGATATGTTCTAAGATATCAGAAGTAATATAGTATGGTAAATTCGCTACAATACATACTTTCTCATATTCTTTCTTCAATTCTTCCACAACGTTCTTTAAATCAACTGTTAAAAAATCCTGGAAAATAATTTCCACATTATCAAATTCATCCAAAGATTCTTCTAATACAGCTTGAAGTCTTGTATCTATTTCAAAGCATATGACTTTCTTGGCTTTATAAGCTAATTGTTCTGTTAAAGCACCTATTCCTGGCCCAATTTCAATGACACAAGTGTTTTGATTAATGGGTGTCATATTCACAATTTTTTGAATTGTATTTAAGTCTATTAAAAAGTTTTGTCCAAATTTCTTAGATGCTTGGAGTTTGTATTTATCTAGTAAATAAAGTGTATTTGATTTTTTTGCTATATCCTTCATATTCTCACCTATAATCATTATAATCGAAATAGAGTAAAAAGAAAAGAAATGTCAAACTTCTTTCTTACCTTTCCTATATTCATCGATTTTTATAAAAACAAGAAAAACACATACAATTCCAATAAACAATAACACCGCCAACCACATTGGTGAAAATACCCATATCCATGACCATGTAATATAACCAGTTAACTTCAAAGTAATAAGAATTAATGTTAATGCACTACAAAATCCCATACCCTCGTTTTTAATTTTCTTTCGATGTATTTTTCCCCACACAACCAACTTTGCACTCATTCCTAAAAACAATAAAGTCAATCCTGCACAGATCCACAATAATGAATATGGCATTTCAAATTGTTTTAAACTAGGAATAAACAATACAACTATGCCAACCACCATAAAGAACCATGATAATATTAAAATCAAAGATTGATAAATACTCTTTTTATGATTATCCTCAACCAAATCTTGAATCACTTGATCTGTTTTCTCTACAATATCTTCTTGATTAATACGTTCTCCTTCAAAAAGTTCTATTAAATTGATATCTAATAACTCACATAAAGGCTTATACAAAGAGGGATTAGGCAAACTTCTTCCATTCTCCCATTTACTCACTGTTTTATAAGATACACCTAAATGTTCTCCTACTTGTTCTTGGGTTAACCCTTTTTGTTTACGACATTCTTGAATAAAATGTCCTATTTTTCCTTGATTCATATTCTCACTTCCCATAAACAATTATAAAGAATATGGAATTATAATACTATCCCTTAAACGGAGAGTTTTGATTTTTTTTAAAAATTCATTTCCTATTCACATCACTTTTATACTATAAAGAAAAGGGGAATTGTAATTATGAAAAAATATAGAAAGAAAATGATTATAGGAAGCATTATTGCTATTGTACTCTACTTACTTATAGGTTCTATTGCACCTTATAGTATACAACCTGAAGTCAGTACACAAACAAAAAAAGATATTGCTCAAAAAACATTTACAAGTACAAACTTAAGTCCTGAAAAAGCAAAAGTTATTGATCAAAATGGTGAAGCATTAGAAGAAAGAATACGCTTGATTGCTAATGCGGATGAAAAAATCATATTATCTACATATGAATTTAGAAGTGATGAAAGTGGGAAAGATGTTTTATCAGCACTTATAGATGCAAGTTTAAGAGGCGTACAAGTCCAAGTGATTGTGGATGGAGTCGGTGCTCTTGCCCGAATGATGAATAATGATTATTTTATAGCATTATCTTCTTTAGAAAATGCACAAATCAAAGTTTATAATCCTATTCGTGTTTATCAACCATGGAATTTAATGGGAAGAATGCATGATAAGTATTTATTAGTTGATGATGAATCTTATATTTTAGGTGGTCGTAATAATTATGATTATTTCTTAGGTGATCATGATGGTTATAAAAATTATGATTGGGACATTCTTGTTGCATCTTCTAAGAAGAATTCTCATTCTATCCAACAATTAAACCAATACTTCCAAAGTGTTTGGAACTTAGAAGTTAGTGAACTTTATCATGATGATAATGATGAACAAGATGATGTTCAAGAAGAAAGAAAAGAACTCCAAGAACGCTATGAAAATCTTCAAAAAGAACACCAGGATTGGTTTTTACCCGATACAAATCCAGATACTCTCCCTACACAACATATAGAATTAGTTTCTAACCCTATTCAAGTGAGCATTAAAGAACCAATTGTTTATGAAACACTCACACATTTAATGACTCAAGCTAAGCAAGAAGTCAAATTCCATACTCCTTATATTATTGCTAATGAGTATATGTTGGATAGAATCCGAATGGTATGCCAAAAAGTTCCTCAAATAACAATGATGACAAACTCTGTAGCGAATAATGGTAATCCTTTTGGAGCAATGGATTATCAAAAACATAAAAAGAAAATATTAGATACTGGTTTAGATATTTTAGAATATGATGGTGGTATTTCTTATCATGGAAAATGTTTTACAATAGATGATCATTTAAGTGCTATTGGTTCGTTTAACTGGGATATGCGTAGTGCTTATCTTGATACTGAATTGATGATTGTCATTGATAGTCAAAAAGTGAATGCTTCTTTAAAAGAAAAAATGACATCTTATGAAAAAGATGCCTTACATGTTATTGATGAAGATAATTATGATTTAAAAGAAAGCCAAGTTCCTCAAGAAAATAGTTTCTTCCGTTCTTTACAATTACGTCTTATGCAATTGTTATTAGGTTGGTTAAGATTCTTAATGTAGGAATAAAGTTTATATAATACAAAACAAATGTTTTATGGAGGTCATATGTGACCTCTTTTTTATACTCTCTTATAAAATTTATTTCAAAATATTAAAAAATATCAATTTTTATAAAAAATATAGTATGATAGTGCTATAAATTACATTTTTAAAGGAGAACTCTATATGAAAAAAGTTTTTTCTCTTGATATGAAGTATTCCTTCACACAAGTTCTTTACTTTGGAAGCTTTTGTGCATTAATGGGATATGCTTCTGTCTTTTTACTAGACAAAGGTATTTCTACTTCTGTCATTGGTATTGTCTTAGCACTGACAAGTGTTATCTATGATTGCGAGTTTTGCTGATAAACATAAGAAAATAGAATTAAGAACTATTATTAATGTTGTTTTATTGATTGCAATTGTTTTATCTGTAGGTCTTTACTTTACACATCAAATCCATGCAATTATCCTTTGTCTTTTTGTAGCTATAGCAACTCTTATGACTACTATTCAACCTTTATTCAATTCATTAGCTTTTGTTTTTGAAAAATATGGAATTGAAATTAATTATGGTATAGCAAGAGGTCTTGGAAGTGCTGCTTATGCATTAGTTTCTTTAGCAGTAGGATACTTGGTCGAAGATATTGGATCAAGTTATCTTCCTTTAATTTATATTTCATTTAATATTTTATTAGTTTTAGTTGTTCATTTGTATGTTGTGCCTAAAACACATCATGTTGAAATTCACAATGATGAAAAAAATGATGAAAAAACAAGTCAACAATTAACTTTTATACAATTTTGTAAAACATATAAAAAATTTATGATCATGGTATTAGGAATTGTCGCTGTATTCTTTACTCATACTATTATCAATAATTTCTTTATTCAAGTGATTACTCCTATCA
>CALDMQ010000107.1 GCA_937917505.1 uncultured Erysipelotrichaceae bacterium
AAGAATTACAATACTTAATTGATAAAAAGAATATTCAAATGATTTTAGATATTCAACCAGTTTGTGTAAAAGTTGATCGTTTTAGAATAGCGATGGTTTATAGCAATTTTATATGTAATGCTATTCGATATTCCCCAGAACAAGGTGTTATAAGAATTGTTTTAAATGAGCATATGTTTTCTATTGAAAATGAATCAGATCCAATCCCGCAAGAAGATATAGAAAAGATTTGGCTTACTTTTCATAAAGTTAATAAGTCAAGAAATGATGAAGGGACTGGTTTGGGATTAGCGATTTGCCGTACTATTTTTGAATTACATCATTTTGAATATGGTGTAGAAAATACTAAACATGGTGTGAGATTTTACTTCACGTTTTAGAAACTTAAATATGAGTAAAAGCGTATTTTAGAGAAATTGAGAAATCAATTTCTTTTTCTATAGAATGACAAAATATGCATAAGCAAGTGATTATAATAGTTCACGAGGTGAAAATATGGAAATAGTCATGAGTCAACAACGTACTCAAAAAATTAGAGTACAATCATTTCTTTTAACAAGTGTTATTTCTTTTTTATTATCGTTAGTGCCTATGCAAGAGACATCATTGTTATTTGTCCTCCCATTTTTCTATGTATGTTTCATGACAGGTTATCTTTCGTTAATGAGTTATTTTATAGGCATTGGAATTGGAGTTATTGTTTTTCATACTTCTATAGATGTCATCTATATTTCACTTGTTTCACTGTCAATACTTGGAGTTGGTCAATTCTTTCGTTCTATGAAAGTTAGCTATATTCCTTTCTTTTTAACACTCATTGCAGGATTATACTTTGCATATATACAAATTGATTTAATGATGACTTTGCTTTTAACTTTGTTAACGTATATGAATATGATTATTTTTACATACCTCCCACCTTTGTTTATACATAATCAGTCTTATTTGTTGACGCATGAAAGAATGAAAGCTTTAAGTGTTGTGATTTTTGTATGTATGATGAGTTTGCTTCCATATTCTTCTATATCTATGATGATAATGGTAAGAATATTTATCTTGATTATGGTTGTTCATCAATGTTTAGAAGATGTCATACCGGGATTGCTTTATATGTCTATGTTGATTTTATTAATGGATATAGGATATAAAGATGATGTTCTTTCTTTATTTATTCCGCTTTTTTTCTTTTTGATGATACCAACACGTTCAAAATGGAAATTAACTTGTTTATATCTTGTTTCTCATGTGATGTTACCGTTCTTTGTTGATTTTACATATATGCATCATGGTATCATTATATTGTTAAGTGCGTTCCTTTTTTTATTCCTTCCTACAAAGAAACAATTTGTTCTTTCATCGTCGTTTAAAGAAGTGAGTATGAAACAACAAATTACAAAACAAGTTGATTCCTTTTGCCATCTTTTTGAACAAATGACATCTTTGTTTAATACGTCTACACCTTATAATCATTCTTTAGAATATATAGGCTATATTTATGATGGTGTATGTCAGGATTGTTCGAGTTGTGAAACGTGTTTTAATCATCAATATGGACCTAATCGGTTGGTAAAATTGATGAACAAAGGCTTAAAGGAAAATTATAATCGTGAGGATATCCAGTTTATAGAGAATTACTGTTTAAAACCTAAGCAATATCAAAAGATTATTAAAGATTATCAAAAAGATTATGTCCATATTCATAGAATTCAACAAGAATATAAAAGAATGAAAAAAGATTTATATCACCAATTTTCTTTGTTAAATGATGTTTTTTCAAAGTTCTCAGAACAGTTGGAAATAGGTCATATTGAAGATAAACATATTTATGAACATTTATTAGGTTATCATTTTCATGTGGCACATTTAAAAAAATACTATGAATCGCAATCTGTTTACTATTTAGAAATTGGATTATATGAAACAACTAAAGATGAAGTAGAAAAAGAACTTGTTCCGATATTAGAAACTTATCTAAATGAAACTTTGGATATAGAGACTTTACAAACCCCAATGCATCATTTAGGTTATACTTATGTTGTGTTAAAACATCAAACACGTTTTTATATTCAATATGGTGTTGCACAATGTTCAAAAGAAGAAGCATGTGGTGATAGTTATACATTGTTTACGATGAATGAAAATCAATACTTCGCTTTAAGTGATGGCATGGGACAAGGTCAAAAGGCTATGGATGATTCCCATCTGACATTAGATGTGATTAGGCAATTGATTATGAATGGCATTTCTTTAAAAGATACAATTCATTCTGTAAATGCTTTATTAAGAATTAAAAATTGCAACGATATGTTTACAACTCTTGATATGATTCAAATAAACTTGGTCTTAGGAGAAGCAA
>CALDMQ010000108.1 GCA_937917505.1 uncultured Erysipelotrichaceae bacterium
TCTTGTTAAGACAACTTGGTAACCTTCTTTTTCTAATTGTTCTTTCACTAAGCTAGCAATAGTTGTTTTTCCACTACCTTCGCCACCTTCAAATGTTATAAAAACACCTGCCATGTCAACACCTCATTCCTCATTCTATTATATAGGAAATCTACCCAGATATAAAGACTTATTTAGTACCCTTATAGTAGTCTATTTAAAAGAATACAAAAGAAGAAACCATAAATATCAAAAATGGTAAATATAAGAATATGAAATAGATTGAAAGGAATATGGAATGGAGTTATTTGATTAAATATACTAATAAATAAAGTAGAGAAAATAAAACGAAAAAAATATTTAAACAAAAAAATCACCTCATTTATTATATGAAGTGATTACATTTTCTTTCTACCTTCTAACGATTTTAATAGTGTTAATTCATCAGCATAATCAAGATTACTTCCGATTGGTAAACCATTAGCAATTCTTGATGCTGAAATATTTTTCTTAGCAAGTAACTTTGCTAAAAATAAGGCTGTTGTTTCTCCCTCACGTGTTGGATTTGTTGCAATGATAACTTCTTCAATACAATCATCTAAACGATCAAATAAAGTTTGTATATTCAAATCATCAATTGTTTTTCCATCCATGATAGACATTGTCCCATGAAGAACATGATATAAACCATGATATTCTTTTAACTTTTCCATTGCAAAAACATCTTTGGGTGATTCTACAACACATATTGTAGTTTGATCTCTTGAAGGATCTTTACAAATATCACAATACTCATCTTCACAGATATGTCCACATTTCTTACAATATCTAATACGATGTTTTAATTCTAATAATGCTTTTGAAAATCTTTGAACTTGTTCCTCATCCATGTCTAAAACATGATAAACCATACGTTCTGCTCCTTTACCACCAATTCCAGGTAAAAGTTTAAAACATTCAACAAGTTCATCAAAAGAAGTTGGATATTCCATTATAAGAATCCAGATACATCAACACCATTTGTAATTTTATTTAATGTATCTTCTTTTTCCTTTTCTACTTTATTTATAATATCATTCATTGAAAGCATTAATAAATCTTGTAACATCTCTTTATTATCTTGCGTTAATAATTGATCTTGTATATCTAATTGAACGAGTTCCAACTTACCATTCATTTGACCTTTGATTAAACCTTGTTGAGATTCAAAGTCAAAAATTCTATCTTCAAATTCTTTTTTCACTTTATTAACTTTCTTTTGCATTTGTTGTGCTTGTTTTAATAACTGATTAAAATTCATATTAATCCTCCCTAAATTCTACAATATCACCAAATAAATCAACAGCAAATTGTTGTGCTTCGTTTAAATCTATACGATCTAAATCTTTTCCATCAATATGTTTCAAAGTAATTTCATGTGGTGCTGGTAACTGATTTAATTTCTTCAGTTCAATAAATCGACTTCTCGTTTGTAGCCATTCATCTTGTTGAATAGCGATAAACTTATATTCTTCTCCTAAAATTTCTTTTAAAAATTCACTTAATTGTTTGTAATTCTTATAATAGTTCACTGCATTAACAGAAGGTT
>CALDMQ010000109.1 GCA_937917505.1 uncultured Erysipelotrichaceae bacterium
TTTTTACTACTAGGTCCTAATCTACGCATCTTTTCTTTCATAATTGAATCAAAATTATTTATACTTTCATGTTCATCTTTATATCTACCTAGTTTATCACATTTTGTAATTAAAATTAAGTCTTCTAATTTAACTATTCCATCAATCTTCTTTAAAAACTTTAAATAACTATAATCCTTAGCGCCATTTCTAACCATATTCATTAAATGCATATGATACATGATCATTGTTGAAATATAATCTCTTTGTTTCTTAGAAGCAATGATATGAATATGCTTAAACACTTCAACTCCTGCTTCATTATGTTTTGGTGCATGTCCTTCACTTGTTGTGACAAGCGGTTTTCCTAAATCATGTAATAAACAAGACCACATAAATGAGAGTGGTTCATCAGCCTGATTTCTCACTTTTGTTGCTTCGTCAATAACCATCATTGTATGTGTAAACACATCTCCTTCGGGATGGTAATCCAAGCGTTGCATTGTCATTGTTAAAGCATGCAAATAAGAAGGTAAAGCTCCTATATCTTTTAGAAAAATAAATCCTAATGATGGTTTTGGTGACATTAATATCTTATTATATTCATGATAAACTCTTTCCATCGAAAGATGCTCTAACATACCTTGTTCAACCATCTTTTGACACAATGCCTTTGTTTTTTCTTCAACTTGCATATCAAAACGCGCACGAAATTGAGCAATCCTTAACACACGCAATGGATCTTCTACAAATGTATTCTCATCTACACAGCGAATAACCTTATCAAAAATATCATTTTGTCCACCACATAAATCCACAATCTTATCTGCACTATAATCATACATCAATGCATTCATTGTGAGATCGCGTCGTAAAATAGCTTTTTCAAGAGATAAATACGGATCTATCATGACTTCAAAATCTTGATGCTTATCCCCTGTTTTCTTTTCTTGACGAGGTAATGCAAAATCATATCCTTTTAAAGTAGAAAGTTGAACAATCGCAAAAGATTTTCCAAAAGTGTTTACCTCTCCAAAAGCTGATAAAACATCGCATAATTGTTGATATGTGAGTCCATAAACTTCCACATCAATATCATGACCTTGTTTAATGTTTAAGACTTCATCACGAACACTTCCTCCAACAATATAAACTTTTCCATCTACTTGTTCAATCGCTTGAAAAACACTGTGGGCTAAAGGAGAGAAGATCATTGTTTCTCTCCTTTTAATTCTAAGATAATATCTCTTAATTCCATTGCTCGTTCAAAGTCTAAAATTTTAGCAGCTTGTTTCATTTCTTTTTCAAGATCTTCAATCAATTTCTTCTTCGCTTTCTTATCAGCTTTCTTACCTTTTTGAATGAGTGAAGTTGCTTCATCAATTGTTTCTTTACCTTGAATTAAATCTCTAATCTCTTTATGAATGGTTTCTGGTGTAATATGATGTTTTTCATTATATGCTTCTTGAATTTCACGACGACGAGCAGTTTCATCAATCGCTTTTTTCATAGAATCTGTGATATGATCACCATACATAATGACTTTACCATTAGCATTTCTCGCAGCACGTCCTATCGTTTGAATTAAAGAACGTTCACTTCTTAAGAATCCTTCTTTATCCGCATCTAATATACAAACAAGTGAAACTTCCGGTAAATCTAAACCTTCTCTTAATAAGTTGATACCAACCAAAACATCATATTTTCCTAAACGTAAATCACGTAAAATTTCTGTTCTTTCTAAAGTCTTAGTATCTGAATGTAAATAAGCGACTTTTAAACCTGTTTCTTTTAAATAAGCACTTAAATCTTCTGCCATTCTCTTTGTGAGTGTTGTAATTAAGACTCTTTCATTCTTTTCAATTCTTTCATTGATTTCATCAATGATATCATCAATTTGATCTTTTGTTGGTCTAACTTCAATAATAGGATCTAATAAACCTGTTGGTCGAATGATTTGTTCTGCATATGATCCTTGTGTTTTTTCCAATTCATAATCACCCGGTGTTGCAGAAACATAAATCACCTGATTAATCACATTTTCAAATTCTTCAAAACGTAAAGGTCTATTATCTAAAGCACTAGGTAAACGAAATCCATATTCCACAAGTGTTTCTTTACGACTACGATCACCGTTAAACATTCCTCTGACTTGTGGTAACATCACATGGCTTTCATCCACAATCATTAAGAAATCTTTTGGAAAATAATCAATCAATGTATAAGGACGTTGTCCTTCTTTTCTTCCGTCAATATGACGTGAATAGTTTTCAATACCTGGACACATTCCCACTTCTCTTAACATTTCTACATCATGACGTGTTCGTTGATCTAAACGTTCATATTCCAAAGGTTTCATTTCATCTTCAAAATACTTCAAACGCTCTTTGAGTTCTGCACTAATAGTGTCACACGCCTTTAACATTTGTTCTCGTTTTGTGACATAACCATAAGCTGGATAAATTGTATATGTATGATATGCACCTAAGACTTTCCCTGTTAAGGGATCAACTTCACAAATACGTTCAACTTCATCACCAAATAATTCAATACGAATCAACCAACTCTCGCTGTGACCAGGTACGATTTCAATCACATCACCACGAACACGGAAAGTCCCTTTTGATTGTTCGATATCATTACGTTGATATTGACGATCGACTAAATACGTTAATAATTCCTTACGATCTATTTCTTGTCCTACACGTAAAGAAAAAATCATTTCTTTGTATTGTTCTGGATTTCCCAGTCCATAAATAGATGCAACAGATGCCACAACAATTGTATCTCTTCTTTCAAGTAAAGAGTTCATCGCTGCTGAACGTAACATTTCTATTTCATAGTTTGTTTGTGCAGTTTTATCAATATAAGTGTCACTTTTTGGAATATAGGCTTCTGGTTGATAAAAATCAAAGTTTGAAACAAAGTATTCAACTCTGTTTTCTGGAAAGAATTCTTTTAATTCTGAATAGAGCTGTCCTGCAAGTGTTTTATTATGTGCTAAAACCAAGGTAGGTTTATTGACCTGTGCAATGACATTGGAAACAGTAAAAGTTTTCCCTGTTCCCGTTCCCCCTAAAAGAACCTGTTCTTTCTTTCCAGCTCGTATTCCTTCAACCAATTGTTTGATAGCTGTTGGTTGATCACCCATTGGTTGATATTCTGAAACTAATTTAAACTTTTCCATGTTTCCACCACCTTTATTTTATTAATTCTTTGATTTTATTGTATGATGCATCCGGTATCACTTGATATAAATGATAACTTA
>CALDMQ010000110.1 GCA_937917505.1 uncultured Erysipelotrichaceae bacterium
ACCTAAACGATAATAATTTCTTAAATAAGAAAGATCATTTTGCACAACTGCTCCTTCTTCTAACGTTAACATCGCGTTCATTCTATCAAAACGAATATCATCAAAGCAATAAACAATACCAATATCTTCTTTATTTTTATCCATTTCTAAATAAAAACAGTCAATTAAATGTTGAACATGTAATAAAGGATTATCAATTGTTTTTAAAGATGTAAAGACCGCAAAGTTTTGTAATAAATAATCACCTTTTTTCATTTTCTCAATACTAATATTTAGATTATTTTCTTTTAATGATAACTCCTTATGTTTATCTAATTGATAAAGCGTATCACAATGCATATCAACAACTTTCATGATTACCCTCCAAATGAAATATCTCTATTTTTATAATCTTTTGTAAGTGATTGTGTTTCTTTCAACCAATCAATCGCCTCTTGAATTTCATCTTCTTCAATATCATCAATGATTCCATAAGTTGCAATTTGACAAACATCATAAAGACTTTGCCATAAATCATCAAAATCTCCACTTTCTCGATCCGCTTGTTCACTTGTTTCATATGCATACATTGCATGTGCTTTTAATGTTGCTTCTTCTATTGTCATTATTCTTCCTCCCATAAATTAAAATGTAAGCACGCATTATAAATACCATCTTCATCTATTTTATCCGTTACATAAGTTGCGATTTCTTTAAGTTTTGGATTTCCTTGTCCCATTGCCACAGATATATCCGCATATTTAAACATCTCTACATCATTTAAAGAATCTCCAAAAGCCATATATTTCTTTAACCCAAATTGATCCATAAAATGTTTGATACCCGTTGCCTTAGAAATACCTTTGATTGTGAGATCAGCATAAGTAGATTCTCCAGGCAATACATTGATACCTGGAACATCTAAAAATGGCGCATAATCATAATGCTTTGGTCCATAAACAATCATTGCATCAACTTCTTGTCCATGATAATCTCCTACTTTTGGAATAATATTCTTAAAAAAACGTTGTGATTCTAGCACGTATTCATCCGGTTCTTTTGTAATGACACGTGGTCGGCCTTTTAACACAACTGCATAACCCAAACGATTTGCTATATCAATTGTACGTTCAATTGATTCTCTATCTAAACTCGCATGGAATAAAACATTCCCATCTTTATCTAGCAAATCCTGTCCATTATTACAAACATAACCATCCCATTCTATCATTTCCATCAATCCCGTTGCTTGTAAAGAGTCAATGCCTCTACCTGAAGAAATAATCATACGATAATGATTATTTTTGAGTAATTTCAATGCTTTTAAAGTTGAAGGACTAACTTGATGATTGACATTATCACGTAAAGTCCCATCAACATCAAAACATAATAAATAATCTAACATTTATCACACCTCTGGATATATTATACTAGAATTTTCTTGTTTTTTCTATATAATTAAAGTGAGGTGATTCACTAATGAAAGAACATTTGACTTGTCTATCTGCTTTTGATGGACTTCCTTTAGATGTCATAATTATGGCACCATCACATCCTATTGGAATTGTACAAATTTCACATGGTATGTGTGAACATAAAGAAAGATATATTCCTTTTATGCAATTTTTAAACAAACACGGTTACGCTTGTATCATTCACGATCACCGTGGACATGGTAAGAGTGTTCGACACATGGATGACTTAGGGTATTTTTATGAAAATGGACATATTGGTATTGTAGAAGATGTTCATCAATTATCTACTTTCATAAAACTTCGTTATCCTCATTTACCTTTTTATTTATTTGGTCATAGTATGGGATCTTTGGTTGTGCGTTGTTATTTAAAAAAATATGATGATGATATTGATGGTTTATTTGTTTGTGGCAGTCCAAGTTATAATCCATTTGCACCTTTTGGAATCTATCTTACTTCAAAAATAGGAAAGAAAAAAGGACATCACTATCGTTCATCTTTTATTCAAAAGATAGGTTTTGAATCGTTTAATCGTCAATTTGATAAATCTACTCCAAATAGTTGGATTTGTAGCGATAAAAATGTTGTAAAAAATTATAATCAGAATCCTCTTTGTAACTTTATATTCACAACAAATGGTTTTCATTCGTTATTCCTTCTAATGAAAGAGACTTATGATTTAGAAAATTGGCAAATGAAAAACAAAAACTTACCTATACATTTTATTGCTGGTCAAAATGATCCATGTATCCAAAATGAAAAGAAATTTTATAAATCTGTTCATTTCTTAAAAAAATGTGGTTATACACAAGTTACTTCACATCTATTTAAAGATATGCGCCATGAAATATTAAATGAAGTAAATAAAGAAGAAGTTTATGAACATATCCTAAAAACATTAAAATCCTGGTAATACAGGATTTTTAAATATTTAAAAAGAACTTTTTTCAAGTTCTTTTATCTTTCATATGCTAATTTTGCAAGTGCTAAAGCACCACAGACTCCCGCATTATCACCTAATGCAGGCCATACAATATAATCTTTAATAGCATCAGTTATAATTTCATCCTTTTGAATATAACCATTTAAACGTTCTTGTAAGTATTTTTCAATCATTGGGAAAAGTTGAGATTGATGCATAATTCCACCACCTAAAATAATTTTTTTAGGTGAAAGAGTTAAAACATAAATTGCCAATGCTTGAGCAATATACCAAGCTTCTAAATCCCATGCCGGATGATCTACAGGTAAATCTTTTCCTTTTACTCCCCATCTTTCCTCTACTGCAGGGCCAGCTGCCAATCCTTCAAAACAAGTTCCATGATATGGACATTTTCCTTTATAATGATCATCTTCTCTTTGTTCTAAATACATATGCCCCATTTCTGGATGTAATAATCCATGAACAAGATTTCCTTCAACAATAGCACCACCGCCAATACCAGTTCCAATAGTTAAGTATAATGCACTATCTAAACCTTTTGCAGCACCAAAATAAGCTTCACCCAAACAAGCTCCATTTACATCTGTATCAAACCCAATAGGCAAACCTGGATAATGTTCTTGTAACGCACCAACTATATTAAAATGTCCCCATCCTGGTTTAGGAGTTGTTGTGATATATCCATATGTCTTACTCTTTAAATCTGGATCAATTGGACCAAAACACCCTAAACCCAATGCTTCAATATTTTCCCCATCAAAAAACTGAAATATATTTTCTAATGTTTCTTGTGGTGTCGTAGTAGGAAATGCATGTCTTTTTAAAACTTCTCCTTCTTCATTTCCAACTGCTACTACAAACTTTGTTCCACCTGCTTCTATAGCACCTAATTTCATTTATATCGCCTCCTAAAAATATAATACCATATTTTAATCACGAATCTATATTTTTTTATATTTAGTTTTCATTTTTAGTATTGACATATTCTTAAAGTTACCCTATACTGAACATAGTTCATTTTGGGAGGTGCCTATGAAGAAAAAATCAATATCTCAAGAAGAGATTTTAAAAGCATGCTTAGAAATGACAAAAGATAAAGGTATAAACCAAATCAACATGAGAGATCTTGCCTCACATTGTCATATTGCTTTAGGTTCTCTTTATAATTATTACCCTTCAAAAAACGATTTATTAGTAGCAGTTATCGCAAGTATATGGAAAGATATTATTATGAATTTTGAACAAACTCAAGATGAACATAATTTTATTCACTATATCACTGATTTATTTCATGCGATAGCATATGGCAAAGAAGAATATCCACAATTCTTTGCTATGCATGCTATTCAGTTTTCTAATCAATCTAAAGCCAAAGGTAAACATGAGATGGATTTATATTTAAAAAGTATTAAACAGGGTATGTATGAGGCTTATATGAATGATCCTCATATTAGAAAAGATATCTTTTTAGATGATATTTCCATATCACAATTTATCGATTTTATCTTTGAAAATATGATTAGTGTATTATCAAGAGGTTTAGGCAATATTGATGTCTTAATCTATATGATTAAACATCTCATTTATGAATGCTCTTAGGAGCATTTATTTTACCAATCAAAATGAACAATGTTCATAGGAGGTGAATATATGGTTAAAAAACGTAGTTTATTTCTTATAGCTAGTATTGTATGGTTATTTGCAGG
>CALDMQ010000111.1 GCA_937917505.1 uncultured Erysipelotrichaceae bacterium
ATTATGAATTGGCTAGAGAAATTGCCAAAGTTGCTTATGATATCGGTGCAAAAGATGTCATTGTTCATTATAACGATGAAGTGATTACACGTTTACGCTATGAAAATTGTGATGTGGAACACTTTCAAGAGATTCCAAAGTATTTACAAGAATTAAGAAATGATTATGCACTTAAACATGCAGCAATTGTCACTATTACAAGTGCTGATCCAGAATCTTTAAAAGGTATTGATCCACAAAAAATATTAGCACGTAATCGTGCTATGCATGAATCATGTAAAACATTTTATGATCATTTAGATTTAGGGATTGATCGTTGGTGTATTGTCGGTGCACCAAGTGTAGCTTGGGCAAATAAAGTTTTCCCTGAAATGAGTGATGAAGAAGCTGTAGAAGCTTTATGGAAAGCCATTTACCATGTGACACGTTGTGATCAAGAAGATCCAATTAAAGCGTGGAATGAACATCGTCATTCTTTTGAAAGACGTGTTGGAATCTTAAATGAAAAGAAGATTAAATCTTTACATTATACAAATGGATTAGGAACTGATTTAACAATTGAATTAAATCCTGATTATTTATTTGCAGGTGGAGGAAGTCAAACAACTGATGGTGTTTACTCTTTTCCTAATATTCCAACAGAAGAAATCTTTACATCTCCTTATTATCTAGGAGTCAATGGAATTGTTTATAGTTCAATGCCATTAAATTATAATGGACAAATTATTGATGAATTTTCAATGACTTTTGAAAATGGACGAATTGTCAATTATGATGCAAAAGTTGGTTATGACACTTTAAAGAGTATTATTGAAACAGATGAAGGAAGTCATTATTTAGGTGAAGTCGCATTGGTGCCATATGATTCACCGATTCGTCAAATGAATATTTTATTTTATAATACTTTGTTTGACGAAAATGCAGCTTGTCATTTAGCGGTAGGTAAAGGTTTTGGAGAATGTATTGAAAATGGATTGTCATATAATAAAGAACAATTAAAAGAAAAAGGAATTAATGATTCTTTGACACATGTTGATTTTATGATTGGAACAAAAGATTTATCAATTGTTGCTAAGTTACAAGATGGTCAAGAATTTGTTATCTTTGAAAATGGAAATTATGCTTTTTAAAAGGAGAATACTATGCAAGAAGTTGTTTTATACTATCATTTAACAGAATCTATGAAAAAACCAATTATCGCAATCTTATCTCAACTTGATGTTCGTGTAAAAGAAATACACCAAGAAGACGCTCCTCAATATATGGGATATTTGTTAGAAATACCAGGATATGAGAAAAATGATGGGACTGCTACAAAAGATTTATCCCAACCATTTTTATTCTTTGCACATTTTTCGCAAGATCAATTAGATTTAATATTAGAAGTTTTTAAACAAGCAGGAGTTCCTTATATACCTTATAAAGCTATGTTAACAAATGATAATGTTGTATATACATTCGAAGAAGTTTATACAAATGTAGAAAAAGAATACTTACATTTAACAAATCAAATTGACAAAGCGTAATGATTTTTATATGATAAATAACTGTGTGACATAAAGGAGGGAAAATGTATGTCAGATTTTAGTGAACAAGTCAAAAAACGTCGTACTTTTGCGATTATTTCTCATCCTGATGCTGGGAAAACGACATTAACAGAGAAGTTCCTTCTTTATGGGGGAGCAATCCAAGAAGCAGGTATGGTTAAAGGGAAAAGACAATCTCGTCATGCGGTCAGTGATTGGATGGAGATAGAAAAACAAAGAGGGATTTCTGTTACATCTTCTGTTCTTCAATTTCATTATGATGATTTTTGTATTAATATCTTAGATACACCAGGCCATCAAGATTTCTCTGAAGATACTTATCGTACTTTAATGGGGGCCGATAGTGCAGTTATGGTTATTGATGGTTCTAAAGGGGTTGAAGATCAGACAAGAAAATTATTTAAAGTTTGTGCAATGCGTCATATTCCTATTTTTACATTTATTAATAAGATGGATAGAGAAGCCAAAGATCCTTATGAATTAATGGAAGAAATTGAAAGAGAATTAGGGGTTGAAACATGTGCTATCAACTGGCCAATTGGTTGTGGTAAAGAATTTAAAGGTGTCTATGAAAGACAAAAAGAAGAAGTTATACGTTTTATCCCGGTTCTTGGTGTTGCAATCTGTGATGCACGTGATGAAAGTTTAAAAGGTGAATTAGGTGATCTTTTATACCAACAACTTCAAGATGATATTGAATTGTTAGATGGTGCGGGAGCGCAATTTGATTTAGAACGTGTTCAAAAAGGCGAACTTTCACCAGTATGTTTTGGATCAGCATTAACAAACTTTGGTGTTGAACCATTTTTAAAACACTTTTTAGATATGACAACATCACCACTTCCAAGAATAAGTAATATTGGAGAAATTGATCCTTTATCAGAGGATTTCAGTGCTTTTGTATTTAAGATTCAAGCAAATATGAACAAAGCACATCGTGATAGAATGGCTTTTATGAGAATTTGTTCTGGAAAATTTACAAAAGGTATGGAAGTTTTTCATTATCAAGGGAATAAGAAAATTAAATTAAATCAATCAAAACAATTGATGGCGGAAAACAGAGAAGAAGTCGAAGAAGCTTATTCAGGAGATATTATTGGTGTTTTTGACCCAGGTATTTTCTCGATAGGAGATACTTTATGTATGCCAAAGAAAAAGTTTGCTTATGAAGGGATTCCAACATTTGCACCTGAACATTTTGCGATGATACGTAATAAAGATACAATGAAACGTAAACAATTTGTTAAAGGTGTTGAACAAATTGCTCAAGAAGGGGCAATCCAAATCTTTACTGAACTTGGTGGAGGTATGGAAGAAATTATTGTTGGTGTTGTTGGTGTTCTTCAATTTGAAGTCTTAGCATATCGTTTGAAAAATGAATATAATGTTGATATTGTGAATACACCATTACCATATCAATATGTGCGTTGGATCAAGAATACGCAAGTAGATTTAAAATC
>CALDMQ010000112.1 GCA_937917505.1 uncultured Erysipelotrichaceae bacterium
AGATAGATTTCATGCACATTTCTCTATGATTATTGGTGAAGAAGAAGTGCAAAAAGAAGTTGTGAATATGAAATGTAATCATTCTAAAGAACAAACTGTTGTTCCTTTAGAAAATATAGTTTCATTTATTGAAGAACATTATGAAGGAGGAAATCATCATGAATAGAACACATCATAATGGTGAATTAAGATTAGAACATGTGAATGAACATGTAGAACTTATTGGTTGGGTAGCTAAGAAAAGAAATTTAGGATCTTTAGTCTTTGTAGATTTAAGAGATCGTTATGGAATTACACAAATTGTTTTCAATGAGTCTTTTGAAGAAAGATTAAAAGATGTGAAAAATGAATATTTGTTACAAGTTAAAGGTCGTGTTATTGAAAGATCTTCTAAAAATCCAAATCTTCCTACAGGGGATATTGAGATCGAGGCAGAAGATTTTACAATTATCAATAAAGCTAAATTAACACCAATGATTATTGCGGATGAAACAGACGCATTAGAAGAAACAAGAATGCAATATCGTTACTTAGATTTAAGAAGACCAGTGATGCAAAACAACATCATGACACGTGCAAAAATCACACGTAGTATTCGTGAATATTTAGACAACTTAGATTTTGTAGATATTGAAACACCTTATTTAAATCGTTCTACACCTGAAGGAGCAAGAGATTTCTTAGTACCATCTCGTGTTCATAAGGGAAGTTTCTATGCCTTGCCACAATCTCCACAATTATTTAAACAATTATTAATGGTTGCAGGCTTTGAAAAGTATTATCAAATTGCACGTTGTTTTAGAGATGAAGATTTACGTGCTGATAGACAAATTGAATTTACACAAGTTGATGTTGAAATGAGTTTTATGTCAACTGATCAAGTTTTAACTCTAGGTGAAGGATTAATTGCGAAAGTCATAAAAGATGTGAAAGGTATTGATGTAAAATTACCTTTAAGACGTTTAACTTGGCATGAAGCTATGGAAACATATGGTATTGATAAACCTGATACACGTTTTGGTTTAGAATTAGTGAACTTAAATGAAACAGTAAAAGATGTTGATTTTGCTGTATTTAAATCTGCATTAGAAAATAATGGACATGTTAAAGGAATTAATGTTGAAGGAGTTGCTCAAGAGTTCTCAAGAAAGAAAATTGATCAATTAACTGAACTTGCAAAAACATATAAAGCTAAAGGTTTAGCTTGGTTAAAAGTGACAAGTGAAGGTGTGCAAGGTCCAATTGCTAAATTCTTTACTGATGAACAATTATTATTTGTAAGTGATGTGAAATATGAAGTTGTTTGTGATGCTTTAGCAGCAATCCGTAATTATTTAGGAAAAGAATTAAAATTATATGATCCTAGTACATTTGATTTCTTATGGGTTGTTGATTTTCCAATGTTTGAGTATGATGATGAAACTGAGAGATATTATGCAAAACATCATCCATTTACAAGACCTAAAGACAGTGATTTAGATAAATTAGAAACAGATAGAGAACATTGCTTGGCTGATGCTTAT
>CALDMQ010000113.1 GCA_937917505.1 uncultured Erysipelotrichaceae bacterium
AAGTTTTGGAACATGATTATCAAGCACAAGAAGAAAGTGAATTGATGTTAAAGGATTTAGGTATTGGAGAGGAAGATTTTATTCAAACGGTCGCATCATCTGCGATGGATACTTGTAAATTGGTTTTAGATGAAGATATAGAAGTGAGTTTACCAATAGATGAATATCTTCATGGACATAAATTAGAAAAGCGTAAAGAGGCCGATGGAACTTATTCTGTTGTTTTTAAAGATATTAGTGAAGTCATTGTAAAGTAGAAGAAATTCTACTTTTTAAAAACTTGAAAAATCCCAAATGTTAATGTTTTTTATTTTTATTTCATGTATAATAAAATTATAATGAAAGGGGTTTACATATGGCGCAATTAGATAATTTTTTGATACAGCTTTTTCATGAAGGAAACTGTTTACAAATGTATAAAGTCTTTGGTGCACATTTGACAAAAGAAGATGGAAAAAAGGGTGTGCGTTTTAGTGTTTATGCTCCAAATGCAAAAAGTGTGCAAGTCATAGGTAATTTTAATCATTGGAATGGTGAAAATCATTATATGGAAAAGTATACTGAGGGTATTTATACTTTATTTATACCAGGAGTAAAACAGTATGATATATACAAATATCATATTGAAACAGCTAATGGTTCAACAGTTGATCGGGCTGATCCATATGCTTTTTTTAGTGAACTAAGACCCGCTACTGCATCAAAAGTTTTTCGTCTTGATGGTTTTAAATGGGCTGATAAAAGATGGTTGAATAAACGTACAAAGAACTTTGATAAGGTATTGAATATTTATGAAGCGAATATTGGTTCATGGAAAATGAAAAAAGATTTTACTGACGAAGAAGATGGAGAATTCTATAGTTATGAGGAAATGATTGATCAAATCATTCCATATGTTGTAGAAAATGGGTATTCTCATATTGAATTAATGCCACTTAATGAATTCCCATTTGATGGTTCGTGGGGTTATCAACCAACAGGATATTTCAGTGCAACAAGTCGTTATGGAAATCCAAAACAACTCATGGCATTTATTAATGCATGTCATAAAAATAATATTGGAGTTATTATGGATTTTGTTCCTGCGCACTTTGTAAAAGATGGACATGGTTTATATCAATTTGATGGTGGTTTTGTTTATGAATATCCTGATATCAATTTGAGATATACGGAATGGGATAGTTGTTATTTTGATTTAGGTAGAGAAGAAGTGAGAAGCTTTTTAATGTCAGCAGTTCATTTTTGGGCTGATTATTTCCATATTGATGGCATTCGTTTTGATGCCATTAGTAATTTGATTTATTGGAAAGGGAATAAAGAAAGAGGAATTAATGATGGTGCTATTGAATTCATGAAACGTATGAATTCACATATGACAGGTTTATTCCCAGGGGTCATGTTAATTGCAGAAGATTCTACAGATTATCCTAATGTTACAAAAGCTCCATGGGATGGTGGTTTAGGTTTTGATTATAAATGGGATTTAGGTTGGATGAATGATACATTAGCTTACTTTAAAAAAGATCCAATTTATCGTCAATATCCTGATGTGCATAATAAATTAACATTTTCAATGATGTATTTCTACCGTGAAAATTATATTTTACCTTTCTCACATGATGAAGTTGTTCATAGTAAAGGAACAATCTTAGATAAGATGTGGGGAAATAATGATCAAAAATTTGCTCAAGTCAAAGCATTATATTTATATATGATGACACATCCTGGTAAGAAATTAAATTTTATGGGAAATGAACTTGCAGAATATAAAGAATGGGATGAAAAGAAATCTTTAGGTTGGGTATTGTTAAAATATCCTCAACATGATTCTTTCCATCGTTATTTTAGAGATTTAAATCATATTATTAAAGAACATCCAGCATTATATCAATATGATTATTATCCAGAAGGATTTGAATGGTTAGTCGTTGATGACTATCAACAAAGTGTTTTTGCATATGCAAGATATGCACCTAATGGAGATACGTTGATTTGCGTTATGAACTTTGTTGGTAATTCACATAAAGGATATCGTATTCCAGTTCCTACACAAGGAACATATAAAGAAATTATCAATTCAGATACAGATTATTATACAGGAAATAATTTCGTGAACAAACGTGCGATTAGGGCAAAAAAAGTGCCTGCAGTCAATAAAAATTATTCAATAGCGATTGACATTGCACCATTTTCAGGTATGATATTTGAATTGAAAAAGAAAAAATAAGAGGGAGATTAATCAATGTTTAAAACAAAAGAAGAATTTAAATATGAATTTGCAAAAAGAATTATTGAATCTTATGGTAGAACTGTCGAAGAATCTCACATAACAGAAAAGTTTATGGTTCTTGAAAGAATGGTCAGAGATTATGCGTCAGTGAACTGGGCTATGACAAAAATGGCTACAAGGACTTTCCAACAAAAACAAGTACATTATTTTTCAATGGAATTTTTGATTGGGCGTTTATTAGTCAATAACATGATGAATTTAGGTATCTATGATATTGCGAAAGAGGGATTAGCGGATTATGGTATCAATATTCATGATTTGGAAGAACTTGAATCAGATGCTGGTTTAGGAAATGGTGGTTTAGGAAGATTAGCTGCTTGTTTTATGGATTCTTTGGCATCATTATCTTATCCTGCATTTGGAAATACAATTCGTTATGAATATGGCTTATTTAAGCAAAAAATTGAAAATGGTTATCAAGTGGAAGTTCCAGACCAATGGCTAAAAATAGGGAATATGTGGGAAGTGCGCAAACCAAAACATGCTGTTGATGTTAAATTTTGGGGACGTGTTGTTTGGAATGAAGCAACTGGGAAATGGGAACACGTTGATGCAGAATGTGTAAGAGCTGTTCCTTATGATATGCCGATTGTTGGAAATGATACAACAGTTACGAATACTCTTCGTTTATGGCATGCTGAGCCTAGCGATAATATTCCAGGGAACAAAGATTTTAGACAATATGCTCAAGAAGTGCGAGATATTTGCCAAAACTTATATCCAGATGACTCAACATTAGCAGGACGTACTTTACGTTTGAAACAACAATATTTTTTTGTGTCTGCTGGTGTTCGTGCTATTATTAAAGCTCATTTAAGAGTTTATCCTTCTCTTGATAATTTCTATGAAAAGAATGTTATTCAATTAAATGATACTCATCCAGTGTTAGTTATTCCTGAATTAATGAGAATTCTTGTTGATGAGTATGATATGGATTGGGATAAGGCATGGCATATTACTTCACATACTTGTGCTTATACTAATCATACAATTTTATCAGAAGCTTTGGAAAAATGGCCTGTGCAAACAATGCAAACATTACTTCCAAGAGTTTATCAAATTATTGAAGAAATCAATCGTCGTTTCATTGGTTATGTGAAACAAACAAGTGATCATGATGATGAATTGTTAAATCGTGTAATGATTATTAAAGATGGTCAAGTGCATATGGCACATTTGGCGATTGCTGGAAGTTTTAGTGTAAATGGTGTTGCAAGATTGCATACACAAATTTTAATGGAACAAGAAATGAGAGATTTTCATTTCTTATACCCAGATAAGTTTAATAATAAGA
>CALDMQ010000114.1 GCA_937917505.1 uncultured Erysipelotrichaceae bacterium
AAGGACTTAATCCCATTCCTTCAGCGTCACTCACTGACACTTGACTAGCTTTATTAGGATTCATCCTTCCACAGTTAGGAATAGAATGATATTTTGATCCTGTTGCTGAAATCGTATTTATATTTATAAGTTATTTCCATTACTATATAAATGAATTCCTATAACCACTCCATTATCTTCAATATCAATAACTCAAATGATTACCTTTGTTAATACTATTTATAAATTTTATTTCTTATTCTTAAATAGAATATACATAACATATAAAATACAACATTCTACCAAACATGCGAATGTAATTAACATAAATATATAACTTACGATTGCTAGTGTTGGATTATTTGTATTGAACGCTGTCACAATTAAAAATATTACTAAACTTACTAATCCTACAGTTCTTAAATATTTAAAAAACTTATAATATCTCTTAGCTAAAAATTCATAATTTTTCATTTTATTTTCCTATGCAAAAGCGTTTAAATAATTCATCTAATAAATCTTCTTTTGCTCTTTCTCCCAAAATATCTTTTAAACATTCCCAACTTTCATATAAATCAGTCACAATTAAATCAGTAGGAACTTGATTTCTCATAGCCTCTATAGCACTATTTAAAGATTGTCTTGCTTTTTCTAACAATTGAATTTGTCTTGCATTTGCAAGAATATCATCTTGTTCAGATGTAATTTGTCCTAATTCAAACATTGATTTGATTTTTTGAATTAAAGGCTCTATATCATGATCCTTTGCACTAATACAAATACCATCTTCATACATTTGTCCTTGATCTTTTTTATTATAAATCAAAATACGTTTTGTATCCTTTGATAATTCTAATAATTCTTCATCCTCGCTTGTTAAAGGTTTTGAACCATCTAATACCAATAATACTAAATCAGCTTTATGAATTAAAGACTTTGATTTCTCAACCCCAATATTTTCTACAATATCTTCAGTTTCTCTAATACCTGCAGTATCAATCATATTTAAAATCAATTGATCTAAACGAATTGTCCCTTCAACAATATCACGTGTTGTTCCTGCGATATCTGTAACAATTGCTTTATCTTCTTGTAATAAAGCATTTAATAAACTTGATTTTCCAACATTAGGTTTCCCTATAATAACAGTCGAAATACCCTCTTTTAAAAGATGCACATTTTTTGAAGATTCTATAATACGATTCATTTTTTTAATTAATGACTCACTTTGAGGTAATAATGATTCAGCTGTTAATTCTTCAACATCATCATACTCAGGATAATCAATATTCACTTCTATATGTGTAATAATTTGAATTAATTGTTCTCTTAAATCTTCAATAAAATGACTAATATTTCCTTGAATTCCCTTCAAAGCTAACTCACTTGCATAATCATTTTTAGCAGTAATCAAATCACTAATTGCTTCAGCCTGAGATAAATCAATACGCCCATTTAAAAAAGCACGTTTTGAAAATTCTCCTCTTTCAGCTAATCTTGCTCCTTTATTCAAACAAAGTTGTAAAACTTTTTGCGTAATAAAAACACCACCATGGCAATTAATTTCTACCATTTCTTCACCAGTAAATGTTCTACTACCACGATAAATATTAACTAAAACCTCATCTATCTTTTGACTTCCATCTCTAATATATCCATATGTAATTGTATGACTTGCTTTATCCTTAATCTTTCCTGTAAAAAATTCTTGTACAAAATTAATACAACCTTTTCCACTCAATCTAATAATTGAAATAGCTGCTTCCAAACGAGAAGTTGCTATTGCAACAATAATATCATCATTCATATTTTCACCTACTTTAATATAGTATAGCATAAATGCAAAAGAAAAACTCCTTTTAAGGAGTTAATCAACATAAGAAATTGTTATAAATCTATTTTTACCTTCACCCTTACTTTCAGTTTTTAAATGAGAAATCACTTGATGAATAACCTTTCTTTCATCAGCTGGTAAAGGATCTAACTTCACTTCAACTTTTGATTTTAAAACTTGCTTTCCAATTCTCTTAGCCATTGAAGTCATCTTCTTATAACGTGTTTCTTTATATCCATTAATATCAAGACTGATTTCATAACGTTTTTTAAATTCTGTATTCACAGCATTTTTAACAATAAAATTTAACGCTCTTAAAATCACACCATTTTTTCCTATTAAAATAGAATTATGGTCTGTATTCACATTACAATAAATTCTTCCATTTTGTACATAAGATACTGTTTCCACATCAAATTCCATATTTGATAAAGTTTTTCTAACAAAATTTTCAATATACTCTTGAACCATTTCTTGTGTATAACATGAGATAATGACTTTTTTAGAAAATAAACCTTTCTTTTCTTCAATTATTTCATATGTTAATTGATCTGGAGTAATACCTAAATCTTGACATGCAAGTTGTACAACTTCTTCCTCTGTTTTTGCTTCATAAGTTTTCATATGTGACAACCTCTTATTTATTGTTTTTCTTTTCAACGTGATAAATTTGAATATAAACAGTTCTTGCAATTGTAATTAAACTTGTAGTAATCCAATATAAAGACATAGCTGTTGGCATTGATAATGCAAACCAAACAATCATAAAAGTCATTACAATATTCATTGTTTTCATTGATTGTTGTTGTTTTGAAATTTTATAACGAGGATTTCTCTTTAACATAATGTTATTAATTTCAATTGCTAAGTATTGAGTTAAACCAACAATTGCTACAATAACAATATATACCCAATCACCTTTCATGACCATTTCCATAGGTTTAGCACCTAAGTTTAAACCTAAGAAAATTGTATCATATAATGATGGGATTCTTTGTACTGCTTGCCACATTGCTAACATAATAGGTAATGTTAGAAATGTTGTAAATGATGCAAACATACTGACATCATGCTTTTTATATAAAGCTTGAATTTCAGCAGATTGACGCATTTGAGATGCTTGATCTTTTCTTCCAGCGTATTTTCTTTGAATACTTTCCATTTCTGGTTGAAGTAATTGCATCTTTTGCATTGAAATAGTTGATTTAATGTTTAATGGTAACAAGATAATATTAACTAATAAAGTTACAATAATAACTCCCCATGCAACATTTCCAGTCATTGATTCAATGAAGATAATTCCTTTAGCAAGAGGAATTGTTAAAATAAAATCAAAGAATCCAGCCTTTAAAGACCATGCTGTTTCTGATGTAATTGCTCTTTCTGCGATTAACTGACCATTTTGATCAAGATTTGCTGTACACCCAGTTAATACAAAGACAAAAGCAACTAAACATAATACTTTTAATAGTTTCTTTGTACGTTGATTCAAATACATTTTTTAATCCGTCCTTTTTTTTATTTTGTTATAGAGATATATTAAATCTTTTTTGTTTTCTTCAAATGAACTTAATAAATATTTATTTCTCACTATAACAATAATATCCAACTTCTGATTTTTATCAAAAACCTGTTGAGCCATCATTCTCACTTGTCTTTTCGTTTTATTACGAATAACAGCATTTCCTAATTTTTTACTGACCGAAATTCCAACCTTTAAATGTTCATTATTCTTTCTATAATAAACAACAAATTTACCATTAGCAATACTTTGCTTCTTTTGGATAATGGCTTGGAACTCCTCATTTTTTCTAATTCTATACTCTTTTTTCATATTTACTT
>CALDMQ010000115.1 GCA_937917505.1 uncultured Erysipelotrichaceae bacterium
ATGGTTGAAATGTTACAACAATTGTTTTTCTATTTGGTAAAGGTCTACCAATTGCTTGATATGTTGTTGATCCCATTAAAATTGTTTTATGAATAGTTGTTTCTTTAAAATGTTTTAAATCTTCTTTGTTATCCCAAGGCATTCCATTAGATGAATCTTTTTTACCAATTAATTGATTATCATCCATTGCTACAATAATACTAATCATTAGACACTCACCTTTCCTACTAATTTCCCATGTGATTTATAATCTTCAATACGAATATCATCAATTGTAAAATCAAAAATAGATTGAATATCTTTATTTAATACAAGTTTACATTTTGGTAAAGGCTCTCTAGAAATTTGTTCCTTCACAACATCAAAATGATCTTTATAAATATGTGCATCTCCAATTGTATGTATAAATTCCTTAGCTTCATACCCACAAACCTGTGCAAGCATTTCTGTCATTAAAGCATAAGAGGCAATATTAAATGGCACTCCTAAGAATGTATCAGCACTTCTTTGATACAATTGACAAGATAAATATTTTCTATCATTCGATACATAGAATTGTAAAAATGAATGACATGGTGGTAAAGCCATTTGGTCTACCTCAGCCGGATTCCATGCACAAATAATATGTCTTCTTGAAAATGGATTGTTTTTTAAAGAATTCACCAATTTATCTAATTGATCAATTCCTTGATTATTAAAATTTCTCCATTGTCTACCATAAACTGGACCTAATTCTCCATATTTTACAACAAATGGATCATCCGCTGGTAATTCTTTAATCTTTGCTACAAATTCTTCCATTGATTCACCTTTAAAATCTTTTGATTTTGTATAAATTTCATAAGGCCAATCATTCCAAATTTTAACATTTCTATCAACTAAATATTTAATATTTGTATCCCCTTTGATAAACCATAATAATTCTTCCGCAATTGGTCTTAAAAACATTTTTTTTGTGGTCATTAAAGGAAAACCATCTCTTAAATCATAACGTGTTTGATACCCAAAAACACTACGTGTTCCTGTTCCAGTACGATCATCTCTATCTTCACCGTTTTCTAATATATATCGGCACATATCTATATATTGTTTCATAATATCACTCCCCCTGTTCATTATATCTTATTCTTTATATATTGCAAGTTTTTACTCTCTTTGAAAAAGTTCTTCTAAATCATATGGTGTTTGTTGATACACGTAATAATTAAGCCAATTTGCAAAAATTAAATAAGCATGAGAACGCCATTTCACTTGAATTTCACTATCAATATCATCATTTAAATAATAATTCTTAGGCATTTCACTTTGAATATGGGGATTAGATAAATCACGACGATATTCTTTATCCAATGTATCAGGATCATATTCTGGATGACCTGTTACAAAGAAACGTGAACCATCTTGTGAAGCAACCAAGTAAACACCGGCCTCATTTGATGATGCTAAAATATCTAATTCTTTAACTTTTTCTATATCTTCTTGAAGAACTGTTGTATAACGAGAATGTGGTGCATAGAATTGAAAGTCAAATCCTCTTAATATTTTTCTATACATTCTCTCTTTGTTTGTGTGATGTAAATAAACACCTGTTAATTTATGATCTAACAAATGTTTTTCAATTCCATAGAAATAATGAAGTGCTGCCTGTGCTGCCCAACAGATAAAAAAGCAACTAAAAACATGTGTCTTTGACCACTCTAATATCTTTGTCAATTCGTCCCAATAATCTACATCTTCAAATGCAAGTTTTTCAACTGGAGCACCTGTCACAATCATACCATCGTATTTTTCATCTTGAATATCGTGAAATGTTTTGTAAAAAGCAAGTAAATGTTCAACTGAAACATTTTTTGATTCATGACTTGCCATGTGTAACCAGTCAACTTCAACTTGTAAAGGCGAGTTCGATAGCAGTCTTAATAACTGAGTTTCTGTTACTATTTTTGTTGGCATAATATTTAATATTAATATTTTTAACGGCCTTATTCTTTGGGTTAATGCACGTGTTTCATGCATAACAAAAATATTCTCTTCTTTCAATATTTGTGCTGCTGGTAAATGATCTGGTATTTTAATTGGCATAAATACTCCTCCGTTTCGCAGTCCATTTTATCATATAACAAAAAAGGCTTAAAGCCTTTTATGAAAAACTAATTAACTCATTAAATAATTGTATAATAAAACTATCAGTCATACCTGCTAAATAATCAATAATACTTTTTTGAGGGGCTTTATCGTCATAAATAAAATCATAAACAACTTTATTTTGGTAACATACCTTTCTTTCTATATCTTTAAATAATGCATATTTATCAAGCCAATCTATATAATTGGTAATAAGTTTAGGACATCATAAAGTGAATGCAATATTAAAGATACATATTGATTATGAACTTCTAATCTTTTAATCAAATAAATATTTTGATAATTAAATTTCATGATATACTTCATAATTTCAAGAGCTTCATGTGATAAACCAATTCCTTTTTCAACACAAGAATTTTCTACAACATTATGAATAAAATAATTCACAATAGCACCATTATTAATAGCATCAAAACGATAATCGGACAATGTATTCAAATGATTTTTTAAATCTATCACTTGCTTTTCATCTAAAATATGCAATCGTAATGCATCTTCAATATCTCTTGCTAGATATGCAATTTTATCTGCAATCTTAACAACACACCCTTCGTATGTCCATGGATTATATTCTCCAGCATATTGATAATCATCTAAATCTATAATTTCTTTTCGTCTTTGAATGTACTGTTGATTCATTTCTCCACAATGTGCAATAATTCCATCTCTCACAGCATATGTCAAATTTAAATTATGTTTATGGTGATTATTATCTTCTAAAAGTTCTATATCATCAATAAAATGTAGACTATTTTTTTCATGCCAAAATTTAGGTAATTCATATTGATTAGCCAGTTCTGTTAATATTGCAATAGCTTTCGCTAGTTCTGTATTTAACCCTAATTGATGTGCAATTGTATATGAAATAGATTCTACTAAATTTACATGTTCAATACGTGTACATATATGATCGTTCTCTACCGCAAAAAAGACTTGTGTTTTTCTTTTCAAACGTCGATAAGCTTCTGAAAATATAATACGAGTATAATCTCTTCCAAAATCAGTTCTTAAATCATTTTCTCTATGATATAAATCCTCTTGTCTTGACAAAGCTTGTCTATAGTCAGGATGATTTTCATTCATTGCATAAGCACTCATTTTCTTTTTCAACGTTTTCACCTCTTTAAAAGTATGTTATACTAAATTCGAGGTGAAAGCAATGCATATGAATTTATTTTTAAAACAACTCACACATTTAGTTGAAGATGAAGAAAATATTATCGCTAACCTCAGTAATACATCTGCATTTATAAATGAGATTTTAGATGAGATTAACTGGGTTGGTTTTTATTTATTTGATGGAAAAGAACTTATCTTAGGACCATTCCAAGGCAAAGTTGCCTGTATACATATCCCACTTGAAAAGGGAGTTTGTGGTTATGCAGCAAGACACAAGAAGGTTATAAGAGTTGATGATGTTCATCAATTTGAAGGCCATATTGCTTGCGATAGTCAAAGTCGAAGCGAAATAGTTCTTCCAATTGTTGTCAACGATGAGTTAAAAGGAGTTTTGGATATAGATTCTCCTTCGTATAAACGATTTACAATTGAAGATGAAAACTTTTTAAAAGAAATTGTACATATTATCGAAACAAAAATATTCATGTAAAAAGAACGAACACAATGCTCGTTCTTTTCATTTTCTATTGAATTGCTTTTTCAACTAAAGCAACAACTTCTTCCATTGTACAACAGTTAAGTGCCTTATCAGCAAGTTCTTTCATTTCAGCTTGAGATAAGTTTCTAATTAATTTTCTTTGTGATAAAACAGATGTTGCTGACATAGAGAATTCATCAAGTCCTAATCCAAGTAATAATGGAGCAGCTAATTGTTCTCCAGCCATTTCACCACACATACCTGCCCATTTACCTTCTTTATGAGCTGCGTCAATAACATTCTTAATTAATCTTAAGATTGATGGGTTATATGGTTGATATAAGTATGATACACCTGAAGACATTCTGTCTGCAGCAAAAGTATATTGAATTAAGTCATTAGTTCCAATTGAGAAGAAATCAACTTCTTTAGCAAATTGATCAGCTAACACAGCAGCAGCAGGAATTTCAATCATAATACCAACTTGTAAACTATCTGAAACTTCAATTCCTTCAGTAATCAATTTTTCTTTTTCTTCTAATAAAATACCTTTAGCTTTTCTAAATTCAGCTAATGTAGCAATCATAGGGAACATAATTCTTAAATCACCATAAACTGATGCTCTAAGTAATGCTCTTAATTGAGTTCTAAAAATATCTTCTCTTTGGAAACATAAACGAATAGCACGAACTCCTAAGAATGGGTTCATTTCTTTTGGCATATCAATAGCTTCAATTTCTTTATCTCCACCAATGTCTAAAGTTCTAACAACAACAGGTTTACCTTCCATTGCTTCTAAGATTTCTTTATAAACATCAAATTGTCTTTCTTCAGTTGGTAAATTTGCTGATTCCATATATAAGAACTCAGTTCTAAATAAACCTACACCTTCAGCACCATTTTCTATTACACCA
>CALDMQ010000116.1 GCA_937917505.1 uncultured Erysipelotrichaceae bacterium
TAAATCCCTTAACCAAATTTTATCTATGATCGATAATTCATCTTCTTGAACAATAAAAAAGTAGCTAAATCAATTTCTTTGTAATAAACGATTGATTTAGCTACTTCAATTTTATGAGTGTATCGAATTTTATCATAACTGGCTTTGCATACCCTATATACCGCTCTATCCACTTCTATATAATGATTATCAACTTGTATATAATATGTTGTTTTTCCGTTTGATTTTTCTTCTTTAAAACTACTTCTTTTATAATCATATTTATAATCTTTCACTTTGATTTCCTCCTTATTTATGATTGTTAAATAAAAAAGAAATCTTGGTGGTGAGCGATTATGTTTCATAGCAAAAACCTCTCAATATATGTATTTGTAAATGAATATATATAAACTAATTAGAAATTAGTGATAAAGAGGTTTTATTATTGCTATAAGACTTATGATAATTAGTATTGTTTTTTTTATAAGATTATATTTTTACAATAGAATCAAATGCTAAAGAAATCTCATTTAATAATGTTTTTATTAACATGATTTGATTTGGAGTTAAAGTGTTATCTGAATTTATTCCAATTCCTACTACACCATAAATTTTATTATTTCTACGAATTGCTAAATATAAGGCATTTGCATCTGATAAGGTACTTGTTAATGCTCCTGCATTTTTATTGTTTGTATAAACCCACTTAGCTACTGTTTTTTCCTTGTTAGAGAGATATATTTCTTTAACATATGGTAATTTTTGCGGATTATAAACATAAGGATTTTGAACGAAATCTTTTTTTACAGGATAAAATAAAATAACATTCTTTACTAATTTATATAACTGATAACAAGTTTCTTTCATGATATCTTCATATGAATTTGTTAGTTGTAATCTTTGACTTGCTTGTAATAATACATCCATACTATATGCATGAGAAGAAGCTAGGTTTTTTTCTTTTTTAAGTTTTAGTTGCAGTATGTTGATAATGAAAGATACACACACCATGACAATAACCATAAGTAAATTTTCTTTAGAGGCAATAAAAAGTGAATATTTAGGATTTATAAAAAAGAAATTGATAATACATATACTAATCAAAGAACTTATTACAATATAAATTGGATATAAGGTCAACATTAGAATAATACAACACTTGTTATATCGAAATGTAAAGCATAAGCAATAAAAGATATTACTGTTGTTGCAAGTAATGTTATTATAGAAATAAGTGTATCTTTAAAAGAAAATTGAATGTATTTATGTAAATATAATGGTTGTTTTTGATAGCTAGAATTATTATCCGGAATAATATATATTTCAAGATTAGGTGATAAATTTGTTAAAGTATCAACGATTGTTTGTTTTTTAAAAAGAAATTTCTTTTGATAAGAACGTCCTAAAACAAGTTTAGATATACCACTAGTTTTAGCGTATTGACTAATTTGATAAGCAATATCATCACCATAAGTAGAAACAATATTGGCGCGAAGATGCTTAGCTAATGTTAAATTTGATTGTAATTGATCATATGCTTTTTGTGGCATAGCCTTACTTGTGGAAGTTTCTACATATAAAGCGGTAAATTCACCATGAAAAGCTTGTGCCATTTTAGAAGCGGTCCGTATGACTTTTTGATTTGTTGGAGATGTTCCTATACATACAAGTATATGCTCTTTAAGAAATGGTTTGTTTTCGTTATTTGCATATAAATTAATTCTATCTGCACATCTTCTAAGCGTTATTTCTCTAAGAGCTATTAAATTATCTTTCACAAAAAAATGATTTAATGCTCTTTTTGCTTGTAAGGGGTTGTAAATTTTCCCTTCTTTTAATCGTATGATTAGATCTTCAATTTCAATATCGACCAATTTTACATCATATGCTTCATCGAAGATATGGTCAGGAATTCGTTCATTAACTTTGACACGTGTGATACTTTCAACAACATCATGCAAACTTTCAAGATGCTGAACATTTACTGTTGTATAAACATCAATTCCTGCCCTTAACAACTCTTCAACATCACTATACCTTTTTTTATGTGTAGAAGTTGGTGCATTATTATGAGCGAGTTCATCTACTAAAATAAGCTGTGGATGTCTTTCTAATGCAGCCTCTAAATTAAATTCAAGAAATAAATGATTTTTATAGTTTATTTCTTTTTTTTCTATTTTCTCTAATCCGTATGTGAGATCTGTTGTTTCTTTACGTTCATGTGGTTCAATATATCCAATAACAACATCAACACCCTCTACAGATTTTTGTTGTGCAGCATTAAGCATGGCATATGTTTTTCCTACACCAGCACAATATCCAAAAAATATTGTTAGGTTTCCTTTTTTTATTTTTGTATCCATAACAATTCACCTACTTTTCGAATTTATATTATTCTATTGTTATTTTACATATGAAAGTTTTATAAAAAAAGCGAATTTAAAAATTTTAATGCCATTTTAATTTTAGTTACCTCCTTTTAATCCTGTTTTAATTTTTGAAATGTTAAAATTCGAATGTCTTAAGAAAAGACAAAGAACTAGGAGGCAGAAAATATGGAAGATTTACTAATGATATTACTTATGATTGTTGCATTCGTAATGATGGGATGGTTTGTGAGTAAAATTGATAAGATAATTAAAAAATAGAAGGGGGATTTTATTATGTGGTTATTAGTTATTATCATTTTAATATTGGCAATATATCTCTTTTATGCTTTGTTGAATCCAGAAAAGTTTTAAATAAGTATTTGAAAAGGAGCGATTCTTATGGAAGAAGTTAATAAAATAAAATCTAAAAAAATGTATGTCCTATGTTCTTCAATCAAAGAATTGATCCATATAGGAGATTATAAAAATGCTTTTAAAATGGTGTATGAATCCATGGCAAAATTTCCTAATAATCCAGAACCACACAATTTATTAGGAATATTGTTAGAAATAAAAGGTAATCATACCTTAGCAATGAAACATTTTCGAGTTGCTTGGGTGCTTGATCCAACGTATAAACCTGCTAATCAAAATTTATTAAACTGTGGAAGTTTCTACTCTAACTTCAAATATGCCTATGACGAAAATGATTGCCCAAAAGAAAAAAAGTCTGAATATAGAATCGTTTATGATAATAGACATATAGGACATGTAGAAAAAATTAAATAGTTTTGATAATTAAAATCGATGGAGGATATTTTATGTTACAAATATTATGTACACTACTTATTTTTATGATTATTATTTTTCCAGTGGGAAAATATGTGTATCATATCTCAACAATGAAAAAAACATTTACTGATCCTGTATTTAACCGAGTTGATAATTTCTTATATAAAACATTAGGAATTGATACCTCAGATATGGGATGGAAAAAATATGCACTAACACTATTGTTGGTTAATGCTTTTTTAGTATTTATTGGGTATTTGATTTTAAGAGTACAATCTTTAGGAATTTTAAATCCTAATAGTATTGGAAATATGGAAGAATCATTATCTTTTAATACAATCATTTCATTTATGACAAACACAAACTTGCAACATTATTCAGGAGAATCAGGTTTATCTTATTTATCTTGTATGTTTGTCATTATTATGATGATGTTTACTTCAGCAGCAAGTGGGTATGCAGCTTGTGTAGCAATGGTTAGAGGAATACTAGGAAAAGAAATGGGTAACTTTTATGTTGATTTTATTCGAATTATCACTCGTTTCTTAATGCCTTTATCTATTTTTATTGGATTATTATTAGTAGGACAAGGTGTTCCACAAAATTTAAATTCAAACATTACACTAACTACAATTGAAGGAAAATTCCAAGAAA
>CALDMQ010000117.1 GCA_937917505.1 uncultured Erysipelotrichaceae bacterium
GCTAAGTTTAATGGTGTTTGTCCACCAAATTGAGCAATGACTCCAACTGGTTTTTCTTTATCATGAATACTTAAAACATCTTCTAATGTTAATGGTTCAAAATATAACTTATCAGAAGTATCATAATCTGTAGATACTGTTTCTGGGTTACAGTTAACAATAATTGTTTCAAATCCTAATTTCTTTAATGCTAAAGAAGCATGAACACAACAGTAATCAAATTCAATACCTTGACCAATTCTATTAGGTCCACCACCTAAAATCATAATCTTCTTTTTATCATGATGAATATCACTATGATCAGGTGCATTATATGTAGAATAGTAATAAGCATTGTCTTTTGTTCCACTAACATGAACTGGTTCCCATGCTTGAGTAATACCGTTATCAATTCTTTCATTTCTAATTTCAGTTTCAGAAACTTCTAAGATTTGACTTAAATATTTATCTGAGAAACCATTTTGTTTTGCTTGTTTCAATACATCTACTGGTAACTCTTTACCAATATATGTTTTAATATTTTCTTCTTCTTCAACTAATTCTTTCATTTGTTCAATGAAGTAATGTTTAATTTGAGTTAATTCAAATAATTCTTCTACAGTAGCACCTTTTCTTAATGCTTCATACATAATGAATTGTCTTTGACTTGTAGGTACTGTAAGTAAGTGTAATAATTCTTCTTTTGAAAGTTCGTTGTAGTTTTTCGCATATCCTAATCCATATTGTCCAATTTCAAGAGAACGGATTGCTTTTTGGAATGCTTCTTTATAAGTCTTACCGATACTCATAACTTCCCCAACAGCTTTCATTTGTGTTCCTAATTTATCTTGTGAACCTTTGAATTTTTCAAATGCCCATCTTGCAAATTTAATAACAACATATTCTCCATCAGGTACGTATTTATCTAGAGTTCCATATTTTCCACATGGGATTTCATCTAATGTCAATCCTGCGGCTAACATTGCTGATACTAAAGCGATAGGGAAACCTGTTGCTTTAGATGCTAATGCTGATGAACGAGATGTTCTTGGGTTAATTTCGATAACCCAGATTCTGTCACTCACTGGATCATGAGCAAATTGCACATTTGTTCCACCAATAACACCAACTGATTCAACAATCTTAAATGCTTGTTCTTTTAAACGATCTTGGCAATCTTGAGAAATTGTTAACATAGGTGCACTACAGAATGAATCTCCTGTATGAACTCCAATAGGATCGATATTTTCAATAAAACATACAGAAATCATATTGTTTTTTGCATCTCTAACAACTTCAACTTCTAATTCTTCCCAACCTAAAATTGATTCTTCAATTAAACATTGGTGAACTAAGCTAGCTTGTAATCCACGAGAAACGATTGTTTTTAATTCTTCAACATTATAAACAAGTCCTCCTCCAGCTCCACCCATTGTATAAGCTGGTCTAACAACAACTGGATATCCTAATTCATCTGCAATCGCTAAAGCTTCTTCTACACTATTTGCAATTCCGCTTCTTGCCATTTCAATTCCAAGTTTATCCATTTCTTTTTTAAATTCTAATCTATCTTCACCACGTTCAATAGCATCAACTTGAACACCTAAAACTTTTACATTATATTTGTCCAAAACTCCTGCTTCGTTTAATTCAGAACATAAGTTTAATGCTGATTGTCCTCCTAAGTTTGGTAACAATGCATCAGGTCTTTCTTTTTCGATAATTTGAGTTAAACGTTCTACATTTAACGGCTCAATGTATGTTACATCTGCAGTTTCAGGATCTGTCATGATTGTTGCTGGATTTGAGTTAACCAATACAATTTTGTATCCTAAATTTCTCAATGCTTTACATGCTTGTGTTCCTGAATAGTCAAACTCACAAGCTTGTCCGATAATAATTGGTCCAGAACCAATGACCAATACAGTGTTAATGTCATCTCTTTTTGGCATAGTTTTTATCCTCCATATTCAAATTTCTTCCGTAAAAAAACATATCAATCAATGATGATATGTTACGAAAAATAGAAATATAAAAAACAAGAAAAAGGCACCTTTTGAAAATCATTTGAATATAAATTCCATGTTTCAAATCTTGCCATATTTCCTCATTCCTTTCTTATCTCGTATAGTATATTAAAAATGAGTTGTTTATTCAAGATATATTTGAATCTTTTTGTAAATTTTCTTTATTGTTTAAATACGGCAAGAAATCTTCTTCTTTTTTAATTATATTGATATGAACCATAAGACGGTAAGATTATTCAGGTGTACAACTTTTTAAACTATTATCCACATATTTTGATAATTTTCCTAGATTAACTGATAGTATTGTCGCAAGTGTATATACAATACTTTCATTCCTTCAAATTCTTCATAGTGCTCTTTACATATTTACTAAAATACGACTTCATTAAATCACATTTATTGCTTAAAGGAAGCAACTATCCTTGCTTATACACTCATTATTTTCAGCAAATTCTTTTTAAAAATGAAAAAAAGTTCAAAAAATGAACTTTCCTACTTAAATTGATTTAATTCTCTATCATATACATAATCAATAGTCTTTAATTTTTCAACAATTGCATCTTGAGAAACGTCTAAATCATCACATAATGTTTCAAGAGAATCATAACAATCTCTTAATTTCATATTAATAACACTTAATAACATCACTGGATCTTGAGGAAACATTAACACTCAACTCCTTTAATATATTGAGATAGAACATATGCAATACCATCTTCGTCATTTGATAAAGTTATATAATCAGCACGTTCTTTTACGCCATCCACAGCATTTGCCATGGCAACACCTAATCCAGCATATTCAATCATACTTAAATCATTATATCCATCGCCAAATGCCATCACTTCTTCTTGTTTAATCCCTAATGATTTTACAAGTCTATCTAAAGAAGCTGCTTTATCAATTCCTTGAGCCATGATTTCAATAAAAAAAGGTGCACTTCTATAAATACTCAAGCTGTCTCCAAAAGGTTTCTTAAACTCATCAATCACACTTGCAACATAATCAGGCTGACCTGTTAATAAAACTTTATGAATAGGATCTTTTAAGTTGTCTTTAAAATCAACTTTTTTCTTTTCAATATCATTAATTTTAGCTTCAACCTTTACATATTCATCATTAATATCTTCAGTCACAATGACATCATCTTCATAAGTCATACACGCTAAAGAAAATTCCTTTGCACGATCGTAAGCCTGTTTTGCTTCATCAATTGATAACGTTTGTTCATAAATTGTTTCTTTTGTTTTTACATCAACAACTCTCGCCCCATTAAATGACAAAATATATCCACCATACTTCTCTAATTCTAATTCTTCAGCTTCATGGCGAAGTCCAGGTGTCGGTCTACCTGATGCAAGAACAATTTTTATACCTTGTTCTTGTGCTTTTAATAGAGCCTCTTTTGTTTTTAATGTAATTTCATTATTTGAATTCTTTAAAGTTCCATCTAAATCTAATGCAATTAATTTATATTCCATCATTATCCCTCCACTTCTTTTCCTTATATTAATAGATTTCCTTCTCTTTGTCTACACACTTAACACCTAAGACCCTCTCAATTACAAAAAATGAAAAAGATGTCGATAAGACATTTTTCGTGCTATAATAAACGCTCAAAGAGAGGGGATTTATCATGCGTACAAAAAAACAATTAGACATTTTAAATGGATCATTGTGGGATAAAATTATTTTATTTGCTTTACCCTTAGCAGTAAGTTCTATCTTACAACAATTATTTAATGCTGCAGATGTAGCTGTTGTAGGAAGTTTTTCTGGGAGTGAAGCATTAGCTGCCGTAGGAGCAAACAGTCCTGTCATTAACTTATTAGTCAATTTATTTGTTGGTTTGTCCATTGGGGCAAATGTTGTAGTGGCTTCGTTCATTGGACAAAATGATGAAAAACGTACAAGGAAAGCTGTTCATACGTCTCTTTTATTATCAATCATAAGTGGTTTTGTGTTATTAGTTATTGGTATTGTTTTTGCAAGACCTATTTTAGAAATAATTTCAACACCTGAAGATATTTTGGATTTAGCAGTTTTGTATTTACAAATCTATTTTGCAGGTATGCCTTTTATTATGTTATATAATTTTGAAGCAGCCATTTTAAGAAGTAAAGGTGATACAAAAAGACCTTTGATTGCTTTATCTATTTCAGGGGTTGTGAATATTATATTAAATTTATTCTTAGTTGCTGTTATGAAAATGAGTGTTGAGGGTGTTGCGATTGCTACTGTTATTTCTAACATCATTAGTTCATTAATGTTATTGTATACTTTAATGCATGAAATAGATGTTCTTAAAGTAGAAAAAAAATTGTTACATATAGATTGGAGTATTTTAAAAAGAATTGCAAAGATTGGTATTCCTGCAGGATTACAAGGTGTTGTCTTCTCACTTTCAAATGTTGTTATTCAAACTGCAGTCAATGCGTTAGGTTCATCAGCTGTTGCAGCAAGTGCAGCTGCTTTAAACTTAGAATATTTTGCTTATTATGTTTGTAGTGCTTTTGCACAAGCTGCAACAACATTTATAGGACAAAATTATGCTGCTAAACAATATCATCGTTGTAAACAAATTACAAAATGGTCTATGCTCTTAGGAGCTATCTCTACTGTTAGTGTATGTTTTATCTTTATCATCTGTCGTAAGTTCTTTATTGGATTCTTTACAAGTGATCCAATTGTTGCAGAATTTGCATACACAAGAATTTGCATTATCTTAACTTTTGAAGTCCTAAATATGACTATTGAAATCTTATCAGGTTGTCTAAGAGGTATTGGTTTCTCAACAACTCCTGCTATTATTTGTGTTGCTGGAATTTGTGGTGTTCGTATTTTCTATATTTATACAATCTATCCAGCCATTGCTTCTTATGCTAACTTAATGTGGATTTATCCTATAAGTTGGGTTTTTACCTCTTTATCACTCGTTATTGCATATTTCATTTTACAAAAGAAGGCTTATCCAAAAGTAACTATTGCTTAGTCATGACATGTTCATGACTTTTTTCTTGACATTTTCTTTGACATCTCTATAATAAGTCATATCATATGTCATGACACATATATAGAAAGGAAAAAGATTATGAACACACATAAAAAAATATACACTATGATGTTATCAGCTTTATTAGTTGCAGTAGGAACAGTTATTCCTATGTTTATGCCTAAGGTTGTTATACCACCTATGTCATTTACAATTGCATCACATGTCGCAGTTATGTTAGGAATTTTTATTTCACCAACTGTAGCAACTTTTGTAGCACTAGGAACAACTCTTGGTTTCTTTGTTTCAGGTACACCTTTTATCGTTGTTTTAAGAGCGTTATCTCATGTTATTTGGGCTTTTGGTGGTGGACTTTATATTCAAAAACATCCTGAAACATTTGCTTCTCCAATAAAATCATTAAGTTTTAACTTTGTTATGTCATTTATTCATGCTTTAGCAGAGGTTATTGTTGTAACACCATTTTATATTGGAACAATGTCTACTGAAACATTTATCATGACTGTCTTTGTTTTAGTTGGTGTTGGCTCACTTATACATAGTATGGTTGATTTTACAATTTCATTAATGGTATGGAAAGTATTAAGCAAGAATTCAAGTATTGCTGATATATCTAATGTAAAGAAAATTTATATAATAAAAAATGCATAATTACACAAGAGTATTGTTTAAAAACAACACTCTTTTTTTACACAAAACTAAAACAAAATCGGATAAAATTTAGACTCCTTTATAAAGGTCTTATGTTATCATAAATATATATAAATAAACGTTTATCTTTATTGATATATTTTGCTTATTATCTATATTAAATTCAAATAAAAAAGCAACTTCATTTTACTGAAATTGCTTTTATTATATCCGCTTTTGTAATCCCCGCCATATTTAGTCTTTTAAATAAAGTCTTTACATTCCCATAACCAAGATGAAAATAATTATAAATATTTAATCGTCTTTCTTTATCTCCTACAATATCCAAAGAAAGAAATTCTTCCCATGAAATAGATTCCTCTTGTTTATCAAAAGACACAACATGATTCAACGCTTCGATAATCGCTTCTTCCCTAGCTTCTGCAATTCCTAACTTTTTTTCACCAATCGCATCTTTTCTTTCCACAAAAGCATGTTTGACATCAGGTACTCTTTCAATGATTTTATTTCTAATAACCATACCCGGATAATCTGGATCAGTCAAAACAATCACACCTCTTGTTTGATGAGCCTTTTCTATAAAATCAAGAATATTTTCATCTAATCCTAATCCATGTGTTTCAATTGTTTCTACATCAAATAACTTCTTTAAAATTGCTGTGTCTGTCTTACCTTCCACAACAACAATCTCTTTAATCCTCTTCATCAAATCACCACTATCATTATAAAACAAAAAGAAATCCATGAAAAGATTTCTTTATAAACCTCTAAAAATATTTAAAATATCTTCACCTAGACCTTCTACTACAATAACCATATGATCTTTTACTTCAACCTTACGAGGTTTTCCATCAATAGTAACAGTCTTTTCTTTTTTAATACGTTCTAATTCCTTACCTTCTTCAAAACGATAGACATCAATATTACCATTATCTGTCACATAACGATAGCCCTCTGCTCCACCGATTGAAGTTGCATCAAGAGCTGATTTGGTAGAATAGTTCACTTGTCCACCTTTCAATCCAGTTTCAAAATTATCCAACCAAGTTGTATCATTTGTACGATTATCCTCAGTTTTATTTGTTACATTTTCATTAGGTGTTGTATTATCACGATTATCTGTCGTTGTTTTATCATTACCACACCCTACTAACATACCTAAACACATTAAACTCATTATTAATTTTTTCATTTTTATATCCTCCATACTTTTATGATGTACGAAAGTTATAAAAATATACACTTTATTGAAACTTTTTTATAACTCCACAAGCAATCTTTTCACCCGAATTTCCCGATGGTTGTGTATGGAAATCATCAGTGTTCTCATGAATAACCATTGTTCTACCTATAATATCATGACTATTGAATTTATCAATATACACCATACTCCAAGCTTTTCCCTGAGTCGCAAATAATGGTGGTAAGTCACCTAAATGAAAAGGATGTTCACATCCTTGTGGATTGAAATGACCTTTGGTTTTCTCATAAGCTACCTTTGTATCATTTAAACACGTTTCTCCCTCATGAATATGAAATCCAAAAAATCCTCCTTTACAATCCTGAGACTTAGGCAATCCATTGATCTCATAAAGCATAATCACACCACTTAAATAATCGTAAAAACAAACAGTTCCATAAATATTGTCTGGACTATCAATAATCGAAAAAGCATTTGGTTTTTCATTAACCACCTTCATTAAAATATCAGTTGTTCTTCTTGTAGGTTTTATTTCCATTTTCATCACCAATTTATTATATTCACAATATAAAAAAATATGTTATAGTATTAGAAGGAGGTCATCATGAAACATTATACAACTTTATTATTTGACGCTGATGGAACATTATTAGACTTTCATAAAACAGAATTATATGCTTTAAAAAATACTTTTGAAAATCATCATATACCTTTTACAGATGAACTCTATCAAACATATACTAAAATCAATCATCAATTATGGAAAGATTTTGAAGATGGTATTATCGACAAAAACACACTTGTTTATACACGTTTTGTTAAACTTTTTGAATTATTCAATATTCAAGATGATGGTGTTGCTTTTGAAGATGAATATCAAGCAAGACTTGGAGAAGGGGGCTTTTTATTAGACAATGTTCATGAAACTTTATCTGTTCTTCAAAAATATTATCAATTATATATTGTGACAAATGGTGTGATTCAAACACAATATAGTCGATTAAAAAGTACAGATATTCAGAAATATTTTTTAGATGTCTTTGTTTCTGAAGAAGTTGGTTATCAAAAACCTCAAAAAGAATATTTTGATTATTGTTTTCAAAGAATTAAGAATTTTGATTTAGATAAAACATTAATTATCGGAGATTCTTTATCAAGTGATATCAAAGGTGGCATTCTTGCTGGTATTGATACATGTTGGATTAATCCTACACATCAAGAAAAACCCCATGATATGAATATTACATTTGAAATTGAAAGTGTTAAAGATTTATTAGATATTTTATAAAAAGGAGTAAAACTATGAACAATTATATTTTAAACATATTAAAAGATATTATGGCTATTGATAGTCCTTCTGGTTATACAAAAGAAGTCATTGACTATTGTGAAAAAGAAGCTCTTGCGTTAGGATACAAGACTTCTAAAACAAAAAAAGGAAATTTAATTATTGATGTAGAAGGGCAAGATGATTATACAATTGGATTCTGTGCACATGTAGATACATTAGGACTTATGGTAAGAAGTATACAAAGCAATGGTACACTTGCATTCACTGCAGTTGGTGGTCCAATCATTCCGACTTTAGATGGAGAATACTGTCGTGTTATCACAAGAAATCAAAAAGTATATACAGGAACTATCCTTTCAAACTATCCTGCTGCTCATGTTTTTAAAGAATCTAAAAATGCCAAAAGAGAATGTGAAACTATGCATATTCGTCTCGATGAAAAAGTGAAAACAAAAGAAGATGTTATTGCATTAGATATTCAAAATGGTGATTATATTGCGATTGATACCAAAACAACAATCACCGATTCAGGTTTTATTAAATCACGTTTCTTAGATGATAAGATGAGTGTTGCAATTTTATTTGGTATGTTAAAGTCTTTAAGTAAACCAAAGCATAACATCAAAATCATTATTTCAACTTTTGAAGAAGTTGGGCATGGTTGTAGCTATATACCTGAAGATATTGATGAATTAATTGCAGTAGATATGGGATGTATTGGAGAAGATTTATCATGCACTGAATATGATGTTAGTATTTGTGCAAAAGATAGCAGTGGTCCTTATGACTATGAAACAACTTCAAAATTAATTGAACTTGCAAAAGCAAATCAATTACAATACGCTGTTGATATTTATCCATTCTATGGCAGTGATGTTTCTGCAGCGCTTCGAGGTGGTAATAATATCAAAGGTGCTTTGATTGGTCCTGGTGTGCATGCAAGCCATGGCATGGAAAGAACACATATTGAAGCTGTAGAAAATACTTTAAATTTATTATTAGCTTATATTCAAGATTAGAGGGATATCCCTCTTTTTTTATGATTCGATTGATATTATTTGATGTCTTATTTTGAAGTTGATACAATAAAAGAAAAAAGAAGGTGTTTATTATGTATCAAAAAATCAAAGAACTTTCATCTAAATATTATCCTGAAACTGTCGCTATGCGTAGAGATTTACATAAATACGCTGAACGTGGCTGGATAGAAACACGTACTGCTTGTATTATTGCGACTGAATTAGAAAAATTAGGATATGATGTTTTATGTGGTGAAGATATTATGGATAAAGACTCACGCATGGGACTTCCTAATGAAACAATTCTTCATTTTAATTATCGTCGTTCTATGAAAGAAGGTGCAAATCCAAAATACCTAGTGTTTTAAAAAATGGAGAAGGTCCTATCTTGGCATTACGTTTTGATATAGATGCCTTGAGTGTTATAGAAAGTAACGATCATTCAACGATAAACCTTGACATATATCTATAATTCCTTTTGTGTCCTTTTCATTTAGTCAAGTCTCGATAGAAAATTAGATACATAAGCTCTATTTCTAGGTATTGTTCTATTTTGTAACCATTTCTTTAACGATTCATTTTTCATTTCTAAATCTAACGGCAATAAACTTTCATATTCTTTATTCAATTTTTGAATATGAACTTCCAATCCTTGGTTTGTATTTTCCATAGAAAAATACAATACATCGATATCAAAATGTTTTAAAATATAATTCATGAAAAACACACCTTTTCTATAAAAAAAACGAATACCCAATGTGTATTCGTTCAATTGGTTTATTGAATTTAACACTCAGTTTGGATGTCACTAGAATACAATGATACTGTGAAAACATTAAATTGCTCACATCTATACCATTGACATACTTGATTAATTACGTAATAACTTGGATTATTTAATTATCACATACACCATATTTACTATCCTTTTGAATAATGAACATGTTGCAATTTCCATTCATTATCTACTTTAATCATTAGTTGTGTTTCAACACCTTGGATGCCATATCTTTCTCCTGTTTCTCTTTTAATACAGTCGGTATGGTATTCTAAAATGACAGTTGCCAACGTATCACTAATAATACAAATATCAATTTTATCCATGATCAAATCGATTGTTGTATAGGCTTTTTGAATACAGCCAATTAAAAAGTCTTCACAAATAGCATCTATACCATAAAATTTTTTAACAACAGAAATCATTATATTATTTTCATCGCATGTCCATAAACTCCTAAAGTTTTGAACATTTTGGGTATGAATTGCTTCTTGATATTGTTTAATTAATTCATTGATTTTTTGTTTTTCATCCATATTTAAATTTTCCTTTCCAATTTTTCGTATTATTCCTTTCCTATAATATCATAATATTAAAAAAATAAATAGTACTTACCTTTTTGTAACTGTCTATAATCTAGCTTTATAATAATAGCCAAATTCCTCCATTGATTTTAATACATTCATTAATTCTTTACCAAGATCACTCATTCCATATTCCACCTTTGGTGGATTAGTATGATAATCCTTACGATAAATAATACCATCATTAGCTAATTCTCTTAAACTTGTTGTTAATACTTTTTGAGATATACCCTCTAATGATTTTTGAAGTTCATTAAAGCGATAAGGTCGACTTGATAAGTTTCTAATAATAAGCAGTTTCCATTTACTTCCAATCAGTGAAACAGTTGTTGCGATTGGACACTCTGGTAATTCTTCTTTTCTTTTCATTTTCTTCACCCTCTCGTATAAACTCATTATAGCACACTATAAAGTTTTATACACTTACATAAAAGTGCGTACTACAAAATGATAGCGTACTTATATATAATGATGACGTAGAAAGCTATTCTACTAAAACAAGGGAGGATTTAAAAATGTCTAAATGTAAAAAAGTAAATTATTCAAATGAAGCAAGAATGGAATTACATGATGTACTATCTTTAACTGGTGCAGAAATTAGTATCAATACTCTACCTGCTGGTGGATGTGTTCCCTTTGTTCATTGTCATAAAAACAATGAAGAAATATATGGTATCATATCTGGAAGTGGTAAAGTCATCATTAATGATGACGAAGTTCAATTAGTTGCAGGTGATTGGCTAAAGATTACACCTACACAAAAACGTCAATTCTTTGCAAGTATCAATGAATCAATTACTTTTGTTTGTGTACAAGTTAAGGAAAACTCTTTAGAAACATTTACAATGAGTGACGCTGAAGTCATTCAATAATAAAAACCACGTCTAGAAGGCGTGGTTTTCTCTGCGGCTATAAGCCTAGACT
>CALDMQ010000118.1 GCA_937917505.1 uncultured Erysipelotrichaceae bacterium
TTCTTGAAGAGGGGCTTTAACAAGGAATTCTACTTGTTGTGATTTAGAATGAGAAACATCATCAATACTGACAATTTTCATTTGTCTTGAATCACTGTACTTAATAATATCCCCTTTCCCTCTTACAATCGTTCCTACAACAAGATCTTTCATTTGGAGTTCAGAAGCATTCCATAATTTTGCATCAATTGCTCCTGTATCATCTTGAAAAGTAATACTTAAATAATTGCTTTTATTTGCACCATTTGTTTTACCACTTGTGACATATGAAATAAGTGCTGTAAATTCAACATTATCATCGCCACATTTCATATCTTTTATTTTAATCATCAGATTCCTCCCATAATTCTTCTATAATTTGAACTACATCATCGTATTCATAACCTTTTTGTACTAAGAAAGTAATAATCTTACTTCTTAATATATGTGAGTCATAACGTGTTTTATAACGTTTATAAACACGTTCATATTCCTTTTTTAATAGATATAAAGTATGCTCTTTAGGAATTGTAAAATCAAAATTATTAATAGCTTTATCGACAACATCACTTGTAAATCCTTTATTAAATAATTTATTTCTTATATTTTGAATCAAAGCATATTGTGGCCTTGTACTATTTTCATTGAATAATTTTTTAACAATCTCTAATGCCTTACCATATTCCAAATCATCAGAATACTTTGCTAAGTACTCATCTATTACAAAAGGTGATACACCATCTCTTTTTAAATTATAAACAATCTTATTAATACCTAATCCTAAGCGTTGAGCTTTTAAAAAATAATTTTTTGTATATTCTTCATCATCTATTAAATTCTTTTGAATAAGCAAATCCATTGCCTTACATCCAAGCCCTTCTGCTACCTTACAAAAATCAACTTTATCAGATAATTTTTTTTGCATTTTTTTATAAGTATAATCTTTATATGTAAGATATTTTAACGCAAGATCATAAGCTCTTTGAACTTGTTCTTGATCCTTTAAAGCATCTAATTCTTCTCTATCCACAACTTGTCCTACACTTAGCCCATATCTTTCAATCACTTGTCCAGATAATCTTAAAACTACTTCATGATTATCAAATTTAAAGGCAACAAGATATTGATTTCCTTTATCTAAGACTATAGAGTCAACAGCGTAACAATAATGATGTTTAGAAAGTGCTTTTTGATAAACATTTATGATACGTTTATAAAACTTCTCACTACTAAATTCCATCGAATCTGCTATAGCATGATGAATCAATTCAGTTCTATCAATTTCTTCAAGTTCTAAAATCAAATGAACAAGTTCATCTTCTGTTTCAAAGAAAAAACCATTTCTTCCATTCACTATAACGCCTTCTAAGTTTTTATCATAACGAGCAAGCACAGGTATTCCACTTGCCATAGCTTCAATAAATGTTAGCCCTTGTGTTTCAGTAATAGAAGCAGATACAAATAAAGATGAAACATGATAAAATGATGAAACATCTTTAGCAATTTGTGGACCTGTAAAAATAATTGAATCAGTTAATTGCTTTTTTTCAACTATTTCCTTTAATTCGTCTAGTTGCGGTCCTCCACCTACTATCATTAAAACAATATGAGACTTAACTTGAACAACCTTTTCAATGGCATTTATTAAAAAATCAACACTTTTTTCTGGAGCTATACGACCTAAAAACGTTACAACAAATTTATTTTCTAAATGATATTGCTTTTGAATTTCTGATACTTTATCTTTATTTATATAATCTTTTTGAAAATGTTCTAATACAAGCCCAGTTGGAATAACATTAATTGCATTAGAAATACCATATTCTTTCAAAGCATTTGCAGTCTTTTGAGAAGGAACTATCAGTTGAGAACAACTATCTCCATAAATTTTAGAAATCTTTTCAATGACTTTCTTTGCAGCTAAATCAACCGCTTTTATATTACCATGTGTAATATAGTGAGAATAATCAGACCACATTGTATGATAAGTATAACATACTGGAACATTCAATATTTCTCCAGCAATTTTCCCAAAAATTCCAATTCCAAATTCAGTTTGAATATGAA
>CALDMQ010000119.1 GCA_937917505.1 uncultured Erysipelotrichaceae bacterium
AAACAATGAATTATGATGAAGATAATCCAGAACTTGTTATTAGTGTTGGTGGAGATGGAACAATGTTACATTGTGTTCATTTGTATGAAAATCAATTAGATCAAGTTGCTTTTATTGGTATGCATACAGGAACTTTAGGTTTTTTGACTGATTATCAAAAAGACGAAGTGGAGCAACTCATTCAAGATATTCAAACAAAAGACTATCGTATATATGAAAGAGAACTTTTAAATATTCAAACAAATCTTTGTGCATATCTTGCATTAAATGAATTTCGTATAGAAAATAATATGCGTTCTCAAGTTTTAGATGTATCTATCAATAATGAGTTTTTAGAAACATTTAGGGGAAATGGATTATGTATCAGTACACCATCGGGTTCTACTGCTTATAATAAATCTCTAGGTGGAGCAATTGTTTATTCACAAGAAGGATTGATGCAATTGAGTGAGATTGCAGGTATTCATCATAATGCTTATCGTTCTTTAGGTTCTTCTTTGATTTTAGATCAATCGCATATGATTCATATAGAATCACAAAACTTTGATAATGCTGTGTTGGGTATTGATCATTTGGTATATGATTTAAAAGATGTGAAATATATTGATATTTCTATTGCATTACAAAAAGCACGTTTTATTGAATTAAAACAAGTTTCATTAATAGAACGTTTGAAAAGGGCTTATTTATAATGAGAAAATTAGAATTTGTAGTCAGTCAAAAAGATCATCAATCAAGGATTGATGATTTTGCTTATCGTCATCATATTACTAAAAAAGCTTTGAAATATATAAAAATGCAAGGAGATATTCTTGTGGATGGTGTTCATAAGACAGTGAGGTATCTGTTACAAGTTGGTGAAGTTGTGACTTTTTGTTTTCCAAAGGAAGCTAATCAGATTCCTCCTGCAAATATTCCTTTAAAAATTGTTTATGAAGATGATGTTTTATTAGTTATAGACAAACCTTCAGGAATTCCTTGTATTCCAACACGTGCACATCCTCATCATACACTTGCAAATGCTTTAAGTTATTATTATCAACAGATTCATCTTTCTTCAACAGTTCATATTGTTAATCGCTTAGATAAAGAAACAAGCGGTTTGATGTTGGTGGCAAAGTATAGTGATATACATCAACAATTATGTCATGATATTTTCAGGAGGAATTACCTATATATAAAGATGGATGTCAAATGAAAAGAATCATCGATTCACGAGGGCAAAAAGCCATTACACATTATAGAACACTTGCCCAAGATGAGAAATCATCTTATATAGAATGTCGTTTGGAAACAGGAAGAACGCATCAAATACGCGTGCATATGTCTGCAATAGGACATTCTTTGATTGGTGATACGCTTTATGGTGAAGATGGTTTCTTTGATTTGGACAGTTATAAAATATGTTTTCAACACCCTATAACAAAACACATCATATATATTAAGAAATATTAGAAGACTTTGTTCTTCTATTTTTTTATTTATGACATATATTGTTTTGAGGTGTTACCATGTTAAAAAAGATATGTTTATGTTTGTGCTTACTTTGTTTTCTATGCCCTATGTCAGTACAAGCAGAGAAATTAGATTTAGCTCCTAATGCAGCAGCAAGTATTCTCATGGAAGAAAAAACAAACCAAATTTTATATGCAGATCATGAAAAAGAAAAACTTTATCCCGCATCTACAACCAAAATCATGACAATGATTTTGATGTTTGAAGCTATTGAAAGTGGTCGTTTGAAATGGAATGATATTTTAACTTGTAGTGAGCACGCTGCCAGTATGGGAGGGAGTCAAATTTATTTAGAACCAAATGAGAAAATGAGTGTATTTGATCTTTTTAAGGCTATAAGTATTGCTTCAGCAAATGATGCTTGTGTGATGGTGGGGGAATATATTGCAGGGAGTCATGAGGGATTTGTGAAAATGATGAATGAAAAAGCAAAAGAGTTAAAATTAATCAATACACATTTTATGAATGCTACTGGTTTACATGATGAAAATCATTATACTTGTGCATTAGATTTAGCAATCATGGCATCATATTTAATTGATATAGGACAAGATAAACTCTTTGAAACAACATCGCTTTATGATAGTTATATTCGAGAAGATACACCACAAAAGTTTTGGCTAGTCAATACCAATAAACTCTTAAAATCCTATGAAGGAGCAGATGGATTAAAAACAGGTTATACCAAAGAAGCAGGGTATTGTATTGTATCTACTGCTAAACGTAATGGTTTAAGATTAATTGCGGTTGTTTTAAAAGAAAAAGAACCTAAAGTAAGAAATCAAGAAGTTTCAACATTATTAGATTATGGTTTTTCCCTTTATGAAAATGTTATTCTCTATAAAAAAGGAGAAGTCGTTGATAAAGTGAAAATAGACAATGCTAAAGAAAAAGAAGTAGAGATTATTTGTCAAAAAGATATTGTTTATGTCAAAGATAAAAGTCAAGATGAAAAAATCACTCATCAAATCAATTATGTGCAACTTGTTCCACCTATAAAAAAAGGTGAAATAGTTGGTCATTTTTTATTAATGAAAGATAATGTTAATATAGCGAGTTATGAATTAACGGTTACTAAAGATATAGAAACGTTAACTTTTATAGAAAAAATGTATAGTTATTTGAAATGTATGATATAAAGCTATTCGCATATATTTGTGAATAGTTTTTTTGCGTATTTGTTCTAGTTTTGTAGGAATAGTTCTAGTTTTGGCGAATCCATTTCATAGCTTGTTGAAATTATATATGATAACAAGGAAGGAGGAATACAATGGAAAATAAAATGGATATAGAAGCATCAAATCAGTATATTGTTGTATCTTTTTATGGTGAATTAGGTTGTCAAAATGCACCTGTTTATAGACAAGAACTGACATATGTTTTAGATGACACAAAGAAAGATGTTGTTTTTGATTTTAGTCATACATCATTTATTGATAGTTCAGGAATTGGATTGGTATTGGGTAGATATAATCAATTAAAATTTGAACATCGTACTTTAATTTTAACTGGATTG
>CALDMQ010000120.1 GCA_937917505.1 uncultured Erysipelotrichaceae bacterium
GAATATGGTATGATGTATGCCGGTCTTGTCATTGTTATGTTACCAACATTAATCTTATATATTATGGTTCAAAAGAAATTAACTCAAGGTATGACTCTTGGTGGACTTAAAGATTAGGAGTGTGAAGATATGAGTGATATGTCAAAAAATATTTTAGCTGTAATCGTGTTTGCTGTCTCTTTTGGTCTTGTTTGTTATGGACAAAGTCAAGTGGGATATGTAGGTTTAGCAATGGAATTAGTAGGATTAATAGGACTTTTGGTTTTGTTATATCTATACAATAAGAAATATAAGTAGGAGGAATCATATGGCAACATTATCTTTAAAACATATAGATAAAATCTATGATAATAATGTACAGGCAGTTTTTGATTTTAATTTGGAAATTGCAGATAAAGAATTTATTGTGTTTGTAGGACCATCTGGATGTGGGAAATCTACAACTTTAAGAATGATTGCAGGGTTAGAAGATATTTCTGCAGGAGAATTATATATTGATGGAAAATTAATGAACGATGTCGCACCAAAGGACAGAGATATTGCGATGGTTTTCCAATCATATGCGTTATATCCACATATGAGTGTGTATGACAATATTGCATTTGGTTTAAAAATAGCGAAAGTACCAAAAGATGAAATTGATCGTCGTGTACGTGCTGCAGCGAAAGCGATTGATATTGAACAATATTTAGATCGTAAACCAAAAGCTTTATCTGGTGGACAAAGACAACGTGTGGCTTTGGGCAGAGCTATTGTGCGTGAGCCTAAAGTGTTCTTAATGGATGAGCCTTTGAGTAACTTGGATGCAAAATTAAGAGTTCAAATGCGTGTTGAAATCTTGAAAATATACCAACAATTAGGAACAACTTTTATCTATGTCACACATGATCAAACTGAAGCAATGACAATGGGAACAAGAATTGTTGTTATGAAAGATGGACGTGTTCAACAAGTAGCTGCACCAACATATTTATATGAACATCCTATTAATAAGTTTGTTGCTGGATTTATTGGAAGTCCACAAATGAACTTTAGAGATGGTACAATTAAAGAAAAGGATGGAAAATTAGTGATTCAATTATCAGATATTGAATTAACAATTCCTGATGATAAGGCAAAGGTTTTAAGTGAAAAAGGTTATGTTGGAAAAACTGTGACTATGGGTATTCGTCCAGAAGATATCTCAACACATCCTCAATACTATATGTCAAATCCAGACTCTTCTTTCCAAAGTCGAGTTGATGTTGTGGAATTGATGGGAGCTGAAAGTTTTGTTCATCTGACAAAAGATGGAAATCCATTTGTTGTGAAAATTCCTGGAAGTACACCTTTAAGAGCGGGAGATGAAGGAGCGTTTACTTATTTGATGAATAAAGTACATTTCTTTGATATTGAAACTGAATTGAATATATTAGAAAATGGAGACAATGAATAATGAAAAATTATGGGAGATTAACACTTCCAACTGATTTAGATGTCATTGAAGAAACAGTGGCATTGAAAGAGAGTTTGGGAGCAGATGCAATTAGAGATTGTGATGGAACAGAAATGCCTCAAGAATTATTAGATCTAGATGCTAAGATTTATGCGACTTATTACACAACAAGAAAAGATAACGATTGGGCACTTGCTAATCCAGAAGAAATTCAACAAGAATATTTAATTACAGATCGTTATACCGCAAAAGATACATCATTAATTATCACTTTAATGAAAGGATTTCATACAGAACAATTAAAACCAAATTTTATTGATGATCCAAAAGTTTGGTGGGAAGTGATTGATCGTACAACAGGAGAAGTAGTACCTGTTGATAATTGGGACTATGATGAAGAACAAGGTACAGTGACTATTCAAACAATTCCTTATCATGTGTATACTGTTAGTTTCTTAGCTTTCCTTATTTGGGATCCTGTGCATATGTACAATTTCATTACAAATGATTGGAAAGATGCACCTCATCAATTAACATTTGATGTACGTCAACCAAAAACACAAGTATTTGTTAAAGAAAAATTAAAGAAATTCTGTGAAGACAATCCACATGTAGATGTTATTCGTTTCACAACTTTCTTTCATCAATTTACTTTAACTTTTGATGACCAAAAAAGGGAAAAATATGTAGAATGGTTTGGATATAGTGCGAGTGTTTCTCCATATATTTTAAAACAATTTGAAGAGTGGGCTGGATATAAGTTTAGACCTGAGTTTATTGTAGATCAAGGATATCATAACTCTTTATTTAGAGTTCCTTCTAAAGAATTTAAAGATTTTATTGAATTCCAACAAAGAGAAGTTTGTAAACTTGCTAAGGAATTAGTGGATATTGTGCACAGTTATGGTAAAGAAGCCATGATGTTCTTAGGAGATCACTGGATTGGTACTGAACCATATGGACCATATTTTGAATCTATCGGATTAGATGCTGTAGTTGGTTCTGTTGGCGATGGTGTGACGATGCGTATGATTTCTGATATTAAAGGTGTGAAATATACAGAAGGACGTTTATTACCATACTTCTTCCCTGATGTATTTACTGAAGGTGGAGATCCAATTGGTGAAGCACATACAAACTGGTTAAAAGCAAGACGTGCGATTTTAAGAAGTCCTTTAGATCGTATTGGTTATGGTGGATATTTAAAACTTGCATTAGAATGGCCAGGATTTATTGATACAATTACACATGTTGTGAATGAATTTAGAAGTATCCATGATACAATTCAAGGAACAAGTGCTTATGTATCTCCGTTTAAAGTTGCAATTTTAAACTGCTGGGGAGCAAATCGTCGTTGGATGAATAATCAAGTACATCATGCAATTTGGTATCGTGAAATTTATTCATATGTAGGTATTATTGAATGTTTAAGTGGTATGCCAATTGATATTGAATTTATTAATTTTGAGGATGTGAAAAAAGGTGCATTAGATGACTATAAAGTTGTTATTAATGCAGGAGCACAATATACATCATGGTCTGGTGCTGAAAATTGGATAGATGAAGAAGTTGTCACAAGAATCAGAAGATGGGTTGATCAAGGTGGAGGATTTATCGGTGTTGGTGATCCTACTGCATATCAATATCAAGGTCAATTTTTCCAATTGAGTGATGTTTTAGGTGTTGATAAAGAAGTTGGGTTTACATTAAGTCATGATAAATACAATACAGCAAATTCTAGACATTTCTTGTTAGAAGATATTGAAGGTCAAATTGATTTTGGTGAAGGTATGGATGGTGTTTATGCTCATGGTGAAAATTATCAAATTTTAAGTCAACATCATGGCTATGCTCAATTAGTCACAAATACTTATGGAAAAGGACGTAGTATTTACTTTGCTGGATTACCATATTCTCCACAAAATTGTCGTTTATTATTGCGTGCGATTTACTGGGTAGCTGGTAAAGAAAGCGAAATGAAGAAATTCTATGTAAGTAATGTAAATACAGAAGTTGCGGCTTTTGAAGAAGTTGGACAAA
>CALDMQ010000121.1 GCA_937917505.1 uncultured Erysipelotrichaceae bacterium
TTAACCCTGCCATATCTTGTGGTATTTCAATACCAGATTCTTTATAACATTTAGCAATAATTGTTGCTGTACATCCAACTGGTTCAGCTCTAAACATAACCGGTCCAATTGTTTGAATATCTGCAACTCTATGATGATCAATAATTTCTAGAATTTCAGCTTCTTCAATACCATCAATAGATTGCCCTCTTTCATTATGGTCAACTTGAATAACCTTTTTCTTCATTCCATTTAAAACTTGAAAACGAGAAATAGATCCAACAACTCTCCCCATAAAGTCTAAAACAGGATAACTTCTATAACGTGTTTCACTCATGACTTCTTTCACATAATCTACAGTATCATCAGTCGAGAAAGTCATTAAGTTCCCTTTTTGCATAACATGTTCAACTGGAATAGATTGAATAATTTGTTGAGATGCAACAAAAGTATTAAATGGTGTAGAAATCACACTGATATTAGCCTCTTTACATTTATCAAGTAATTCTTGAGGGATAGCCATCATACCAGTCAAAATAATCAATGACGCCTTTCCTTTAACAAAATATTCAACAGCTTCATCTCTATCTCCACCAACAATCACAACATCACCCTCATGAATACGACGACTTGCTTCTTCAGCTGTCATTGCTGCAATATGTATATCACCTTTAATTGTTTTTAAGTTTTTATCCAAGTATAAAACATTTGCATCTAATGTATCAATGACATTTTCAATTGGTGTATTTGCTTCTTTTAATACAGAACTATTCCAATCATCCATATACCCTTCAATTATATTAGATGTAGATAATAAACCTAATAATTGATTATGACTATCAGAAACAGGTGCACTCTTTAAATTTTGTTGTTTCATTAAAGACCACGCTGTTTTTAAAGTTAATTCTTTAGAGAAAACAGTGACCTTATCATAATCCAAATCTTCAACAGATTGTTTTACAGTTTTTAATAAAACTGGTGTCTCTACATGAAATCTCTTTAAAATATATTCAGTTTCTTTACTCACTTCACCTAATCTCACAGGTACAGCGGTATAACGATTCATTCTAAATAAATAATCTGCATATGCAATAGCACTACAAATAGAATCACTATCAGGATTCTTATGCCCTGTTACAAATACAACATCACTTCTCATCAATTACCCTCCTTAAATCCTTTTTAAATAACGATAAATCGTTGGCTCACTGACACCTAATCTTTCAGCTACCAACGGAATAGATCCTTTAACTTGAAAAGTCCCTTTATCTGACAAATACTTGACAACTTCTACCTTTTCCTCAACATTCAATCTTTCCACCAAGAAATAACTTGGAAACCCCATTATTTCTAAACATTCATCCATATAGCGAGCTATCATTTCTTCTAATGGAGAAGATAAAATTTCTATTGGATTATCTCTTTCAAATTCAATATTCTTATTATCTTTAATACCCAAGATTTTCTTTAATGTTGATTCTATGTACTCATAATCAGAAATATTTACATTGACACAAAGCATACCAATAGGAATATCCCTATCTGATTCTTTAATAAAATAAGTTGCGGAACGTAAAAGCTTCCCATCTTCACCTACAGTCTTATAATTCATGACATAATCATGCTTCTCGTATTGTTTGGTTTCTAAATAATGAATAGATAAATTAGATAAGCACGCCCCCATTTCTCTTCCTGATATATTCCCATTTGCTATCGCAACAATTTCTTGCTCAGGTGATGTTAAATCATGCAAGGCCACTTCTACATTATCTCCTAAAGCAATACCTAAAAACTCAACCAATCGACCATAAGGTTCCAATAACTTATACATCAAGTATCGCCTCCGTTTCTTATTATACACGAAAACTCATAAAACGACCAGTATTTTATCATGATAAGAAAAGACTAATATACAAAAAAGAGATTTCACAATCTCTTTCAAAATTATTTTAAATTTTCTAAATCTTCTGCAATAAGTGGAGATTGTTTTCCAAAAATCATAGATAATGTTTCTTTACCTTCTACAATACCACTAGCACCTAAACTTTGAATTGTTTTCACATCAATACTATCTTGACTTTGTAATTTCACACT
>CALDMQ010000122.1 GCA_937917505.1 uncultured Erysipelotrichaceae bacterium
GTGCTTTCCAATAGCACGATCATAATTGGTTTTGATAATATTTCCATGTAGATATTTTTTAGCAAGTGGTCTAGTTATAATCACACTACCAATTGAAATAATAGTAAATAAGATGATTTGAATAGTCACATCAACATGAAAAGTTTCAGTAATCAAAGCAACAAGTGCTCCAAGTGCAAACCAAATACTCACAAGATCTACAGTAAGTGCTTCGATAACGATTGCCATAACAAGGACTATTGTCCATATAAGTGTCATTGACATAATATCCCTCCTTATAGTTGTGCAATCATAATTTGATGCACAACATCAAATGTAACATTGTACTTATAGCTTTGTGTGTCTTTAAAGTCTAATCCAAATTCTTGACATAGGTCTTCAACAAATGATTTGTTGGAAATACGTCCATAGCTCTTACCAAGTGAGATGCGATGAAGTTGACTTTTAGGGTAAACTTCATTATTAATATCATCACGAGTTATTGGTTTAATTCCTATTTGTCTTGCTTTTTTGTCGATACCTAGTAAAACATAATTGACATCTTCAAAATGATGGCAAGCTGCTTTGTTTAGCGTGATATTTGTTTCGTAGATTGTTAAAGTCTTTTTTGCAATATCATTCGTAGACCATTCAAAATTCATTCTCTCATCCTCCTTTAATATCATTATATTATTAAAATTATTTTTTTGCAATATAATTATATAAAATTTATAAGAATGTTGGTATACAAGGTCAAAAAGATAGTCTATAATATGAAAAAAGGAAGAGATTATGAAAAGGAAAATACTATGTTTATTATGCTTGCTCACGTTTTATGTGGGTTGTCAACCTACCAAACAGATACAATTAAATAAAGAAGTTACTTTATCTTTTTTCTATGTAGAATCCTGTTCACAATGCCGATCATTTAAAAAACAAGCGATTCCTACATTAGAGAAAACTTTTGGAAAACAGTTGATTTAGATGAACCATTAACTGAACCTATTTATGATAAAGTCATCCAATCACTTGATGATTTTGATGAAGAATACTATGGAAATGGACCTTTTATTGTTTTAGATGGTTATTTTGCATTGTTAGGTTATAATTCAGGTGATGAAGAGTATTTGATTAAAGACATTCAGTTAGCAACATCTGGGAAGGAACTTGGTTATGAATTGGAAGGCTTTAGGTTCTTATTTAAGTAAAATTACATTTGCGATGATTCTTTTGTTTTTATGTGTTGCTTGTCAAAAAGAAAAATATCACTTAGATATTTATTATGCAAAAACATGTCCGGTTTGTCGTTCGCTTATGAATACTGTGATTGATGAGGTAAAAGACAAATACGAAGATGAAATCAAAGTGACATATCATGATATAGATGAAGAAGCATCACGTGATTGTTATGCAAAAACATGTAGTTTACTTGAGGATTATTATTTGACAGAAGATTCCGGAGAAATTCCTTTTCTTGTTTTTGATGGTTATTTTGCGAAAGTTGGATATAACATTGTTGAAAGAGATGAAATATTAAAGTTGATTGATGATGTTGTCCAAGGACAGGACATTTCAACAGAATTATCTGATTTTTATTATTTTAAAGAAGGACAAACACTATATTAGGAGGATTGAACTATGTCAACACCACACAATCAAGCACAAATGGGAGAAATTGCTGAAACAGTTTTAATGCCAGGTGATCCATTACGTGCTAAATTTTTAGCAGAAACTTATTTAGAAGATGTGAAAGTTTTTAATACAGTCAGAAATATGTTAGGGTACACGGGGTATTATCATGGAAAAAAAGTATCTATTATGGGATCTGGTATGGGTATGCCATCAATTGGTATCTATGCATATGAATTGTATAATTTTTATGATGTAAAGAAGATTATTCGTATTGGCTCATGTGGAGCTATACAAAAAGATGTGCATTTAAGAGATATTGTGATTGCTCAGGGGGCTTGTACAGATAGTCGTTTTGCTCATCAATTTGAATTACCTGGAACTTTTTCTGCAATTAGTTCTTATGCATTATTAGAAAAAGCTGTTGAAAAAGCTAAAGAAAAAAATCTCACATACCATGTAGGTAATATTGTATCTTCTGATATTTTCTATCATGCAGACAAAGATTCTGCAAACAAATGGGCGTCAATGGGATGCTTAGGTGTTGAAATGGAATCTTATGCACTTTTCGCTTTAGCATCAAATCAAGGAAAAGAAGCTTTAACATTACTAACAGTGTCTGATTCTCTTGTCAGCAATGAAGCAATTTCAGCTGATGAAAGAGAAAAAACATTTACAGATATGATGGAAATTGCCTTGGAGATTGCTTAATGAAAAGACCAGTGGCATTATTTGATTTTGACAATACTCTTGCAAGGGGAGATTCTATTGTACAGTTAGTGAAGTATGGTTTGAAAAGGTATCCACTATATATTTTCTATTTGATTTTAACAGGTGTTTTCTATTTGGGATATTTACTTCATATATCAAGTTTAGAACGAGCAAAGTCAAATTTGCTTTATCCACTTCGTTTTATGAGTGAAGATGAATTAAAAGACTTTTATCAAAAAGAAGTTGCAAGTCATTATTATCCTCATGTTATTGAAGAATTAAAACAAAGAAAAGAAGAAGGATGTTTTGTCATTGTCTGTACTGCATCTTGTGAAACATATATGCGTTACCATGATTTACCGATTGATGCTATGATAGGTACAATCTATGAAAATGGAAAGATACAAGGAAAGAATTGTCGTTATGAAAATAAAGTTCCACGTATTTTAGATTGTTTATCTAAGAATGGAATTGAAATTGATTATGATCGTTCTTATGGATATTCTGATTCTTATTCAGATAAACCTATGCTTACATTAGTAAAACATAAAAAAAGAATTATGTTAAAAACAGGAAAAATTATTGAATTTAAATAAGGAAATTTATATGGAATATATTTATAAAAGATTAACATTTTCAGATTTAAATAATTCTGCTAAACAATTTATATTATCTTTTCAAGAATTACCATGGAATGAAACATGGACATATGAACAAGCAGTTTCACGTTTGAGTGAAATCATGTCAAGTGATGTTTCAAGAGGATTTGTTATTTATGATGGTGAACAAGTTGTATCTACACTTTGTGGAAGAATTATGACTTATATGGATGAAAAAGAATTTTGGATTGATGATTTTAGTGTTCATCCTCATTATCAAGGTCAAGGAATCGGAAAAAAGATGTTAATGTATATAGAAAAAGAACTTGTTCATGATTGTGTTGATAGACTCATGTTAAATACAATGCGTGGTTATGAATGTCAAAGTTTTTATGAAAAACAAGGATTTACATTAGAACCGAATATGATTATCATGTCAAAAAAATAGACCACTTCATTACATGAAGTGGTCTATTTCATATCTAAATCTGCAAACAATAGCATGACGTTGATAATTCCAGCAACGCCAACTAACATATAAATAATGGCAGTAAATAATGAAGTTCCAAATAAACTCTCTACAATGTTAAAATTAAATAAACCAATGAAACCCCAGTTTAATGCACCGACAATTGTCAATACTAAAGCTATTTTTTGTATCATATTCATTTTGTTGCCTCCTTTCATAGTATAACCAAGAGTTCTTGCTTTATTCATAAAAAGAAAAAAGAATTCATATGATGCAATAGGAGGAAAAAGAATGAATAAGAAATATATCGGGATTATTGCAGGTATTATTGTATTGATTGGCGTTTTTTGTTTTTTTAAATTCAAATCTACTTCTTTTCAAAGTGCTTTAAAAGAAGCTCAAGCTTATCAAAATTATCAACTTGTTTGTCAAATGGAAATGTTAGAAAACGATGAATTGAAATCCTATCAAGTCACATCAACATATGCCAATATTAAAGATAAAGATTATTATAAAGTAGAATTATATGATAAGTCATTAAATCAATCACAAATTATCGTTCGCAATCAAGAAGGCGTTTTTGTCTTAACACCATCACTCAATCAAGCTTTTCAATTTCAAAGTGATTGGCCTAATAACTCACCAAAACCACATATTTATCAATCATTATTAACATTTGTGAAAGACAATAAAAGAGAAATTATTAAGGTAAGTGTATCATCATTTAAATCGAATCAAAAAATAGAAGCCAATGCATTTGAAAGTCAAACAATTATGAAAGAAAATCAAAAAAATTATAAGAATGCAAGTGCATCTTTACCACTTTATCCAGTGGCTTTGATGGGATCTGTCTTAGAAAATGAAAAAGTCTCTACTATTGATGATACAACAAATCATATTTTAAAGTTTGTAGGAGATAAATCTTTTACAATTGTAGAAACAGCTTCCTCATCTAAAGATGATTTAGATATTGAATATGTCAATAGTGAAATGATTGATATGATTAATGGTTTTGCATATGTTCAAGATAATCAAATGACTTATGTATCTTCAGGTGTTGTTTGTTCATTGTACTCTAATGACTTATCACAAAAAGAAATGTTAGCTGTTTTATCAAGTATGCAATCTACACAAGTGAAATAGCTGATTTTTCTTGCAAAGAGAAGTTGTTTAGACTATACTTTATCTTTGAGAAGAAGGTGAATGTATGGCTCATTTTCGTGATGCTTATGCAAAGATTCGTTTAGACTATTTAAAGGATAATGTGAATCTTTTATATCAAAAAGTAGAAAAACCAATGATGGCAATTATTAAAGCCAACGCTTATGGTCATGGATATCAACAAGTTGCAGATGTTTTAAAAGATCATGAGCATATTGCTATGTTTGGTGTAGCAACATTAAAAGAAGCAATTGATTTAAGAAAACTTGGTGTTAAACAAGATATTCTTGTTTTAGGGGCAATTCCATTAGAAGATGTTGATCTGACAGTTCTTTATAATATTACACTGACTGTTTTTTCGTTAGATTATGTTGCTAAAATAGCAACATATCATCAAAAAAGTCTTGAACCAATTAAAGTGCATTTAAAGATTGATACTGGTATGAATCGTCTAGGTATGAAAAGTCGTGAAGAGTTTATGACTTTTATGGAAGAGTATCCTCAAGATATCATTCAAATTGAAGGAATCTTTACTCACTTTGCAACAGCGGACGAACCGTCTAAAGATGATGAATATCATAAGCAAATAGAAATGTTTTATCAAATTATTGAGGGTTATCCTTTTAAGTATATTCATTGTCAAAATTCAGCTGCTATGATGTATCATCATGATAATCGTTCAAATCTTGCAAGAATTGGTATTGCTATGTATGGGGTAGCTCCTAATGGGGAAGATAATCCTGATTTGAAACAAGTGATGTCATTATATGCAAGAGTTGTTATGATAAAAAAAGTGCCTCAAGGTGAAAAGATTGGCTATGGCATGACATATACAACGAGCGAAGATGAATATATTGCGACATTACCAATTGGATACGCTGATGGATTTATTCGTGCGAACCAGGGAAGACATGTTTATATTAACGGGAAACTTTATCCAATCGTTGGACGTGTTTGTATGGATCAAATGATGGTGAAAGTTGATGAAACAGTACAAGTTCAAGATGAAGTGGAAATCTTTGGAGAACACATTACTCTTTGTCAAATGGCTAAAGAACTTGATACAATTCCTTATGAGATTACCTGTTTGATTGCGGAACGTATAGAAAGAGATTATATAGATGAGTTGTAACGGTTGTTACAGCTTTTTTATTGGTTGTAATGTGATTGTGAGAAGAATTGAGTATAATAATAAGAGGGGGGGGAATAAGTATGATTAAAAAATCTGATTTACCAGAATGTCTCGTAGCGACAACAGTGCAGTTAATTGGAAGTAAGTGGAAATTATTGATATTAAGACATTTATTAAGTCGTCCTTATCGATTTAATGAATTACAAAAATCTTTGGAAGGTATTAGTCATAAAGTTTTAAGTGAGAGTTTAAATGCGATGATTCATGATGGTCTTATTGTACGAAAGGATTATCAAGAAAATCCTCCCCATGTTGAATATGCACTAAGTTCACTTGGCGAGTCTATGAAACCGATTATGAGTGTTATGGAAGAGTGGGGAAATTATTATAAATCACAGTTATAAGACAGTTACCAAAAAGTACGTACTATTTT
>CALDMQ010000123.1 GCA_937917505.1 uncultured Erysipelotrichaceae bacterium
AAAGGTACTGAAAGTGATATGGGTGTTGCGGTATTCTTAGCAGCTATTGTTGAGTTACCTGCTATGAGCTTATTTAATGTTATAAAAAGAAAAGTAAGTTGTTCTACTTTAATTAAGTTTTCTGTTATTATGTTTGCTGTGAAACATACAATTACTTTCTTTGCAACAAATATGTTTATGATTTATATTGCACAAGCTTGTCAATTCTTTGCTTATGCTATTATCATTCCTGCTAGTGTTTATTATGTCAATCAAATTATTAAACAAGAAGATGCAATCAAAGGTCAGTCTATGGTACCAATGGCTATTACAGGAAGTGGTATTATTGCTAATCTTGTAGGTGGTATTTTATTGGATACAATAGGTGTTCATGATGTTTTAATGATTGGTGTAGGTGTTTCTATTCTCGGAGCATTCATCGTTATCTTCTCTACACAAACAACACAAAAAGGATAAAAAAATTTCCACATGATATATATCCTCCTTACTGGTAAGACCAGTAAGGAGGATATTTTTATATGCAGTATAGTTTTGAATTCAAATGAAAATCTATCACTTTCATTAAGCTTGTTTATAAACCAATTTTACATATAAAAAGAAGTATCTAACTTCACTTACAAAGTACAAATACTCCTTTTATCTTTTATTCAGTTCTAAGTGCTGTCACAGGATCTTCTTTAGCTGCCTTACGAGAAGGAATAATACCTCCAATTAAGGTTAAAACTGTACTTAAGATAACCAAAATAATACCTCCAACTGGTGGTAACGATGCATTGATTTGCGTATTCCCTGCGATAGAATGAATCACTTGATTAGCTGGTATTAATAATAGTAGAGTAACTCCAATGCCAATAATTCCCGCTAACAATCCTATAATAAATGTTTCTGCATTAAATACAGTTGAAACATTACGTTTACTTGCTCCAATAGCTCTTAATATACCAATTTCTTTTTTACGTTCTAATACACTAATATAAGTAATAACCCCTATCATAATAGAACTTACAATTAACGATATTGCAACAAAAGCAACTAATACATAACTAATCACATTAACAATATCAGTAACCGATGACATTAATGTACCTACAAAATCAGTATAAGTAATCACTTTATCTTCATCTTCTTGTTCCATTCTTTGATTATAATCATCTAAAATCTGAATAACTTTTTCTTTGCTTTCAAAATCTTTTGGATAAATATTAATCATTGAGGGACTTTCAAAATCAGCATATCCTAATTTTGTTAAATTTGTTTCATAAGTATACACTTCTTTAGACATCATTGACATCATCAACTCAGACAATTCTTCTTCACCCATATTCATTTGAATAGCACTTGAAAAAGTATTTGTATCAAAATGGAATGCATGAGCTAATGAACCACTCAGTTGTTGCACTTGAGATGCTACTTCTTTTTGAATAACTGTTGAAACAGAACCCATCACACTCATCATATAGTCTTGCATAATCTCATTAATTTGACCTTCTAGATTTATTTCTTCCATCAATTGACCAAAACTCTTTTGTAATGTTTGTTTTGCTTCTGGTGATTGTAAATAAGTTTTGAAATATTCATCAAACTGAGTGATATTTGGTAATTGATTTTCACTAGCATAATCATTATACTCTTTCAATAATTGATTGAGTATCTCCTGCATTTGTTTCTCAGTTATTTCAATTGCTTGATTATTCTTAATAGCTTCTTCAATTAATTCTTTTAGCCTTTGTGAAGTTTGTGATGATTGTAAGAATTGTGCTAACTGTTCACTATATTGATTGATATCCAATTCTGGATGATTTTTTACATAATTTTGATACCCTTTGATTAAATCGTTCATTAATGTTTGAATTTGTTCAGGTGTAAGTTGAATATCTAATTGACTCATAATCTTATTTAAATCTAATGGTGGCAATGAGAGATTTGACATGAGATTATTCATGTTATTGAAATCTACATTCATAGCGCTTGCATCAAATTGAAAAGCAGATTGTAATTTTTTCTCATCAACACTGATTAAGTTTTGCATATTCATAGAATTTTTTTCATTCTTTGCATCAAAAGGTTTAGAATCAAATACATTCTTTTTATCATTATTTAATTGTGCTTTCACAATATCACTTTGGGCCGCATTTTCAATCACATGATCAACCAAATCAGAAGTATAATAAATTCCAGGCATCAACATAGCTGCAGTTGTTCCTTCTTTAGCTTGCACTATACCAACAACATTTATATCTTCACCATTTTTAACCAACTTCTTCATATATTCTATATTATCAGTTTTATCTTTCCAAACCTGATAATCTTTATCGTATTCATAATAATCAGAAGCATTCACAAGTTTAAATTTCACATTTAAAATATCTTCATAGCTATAACTATCTTGATTATCAGGAGTATCAACTTCCTCTTCTCTAGAAAATTGATATAACATTTTATCAAGTTCTTCAGGATTTCTTAAACCTAAACTATATAACATAAAATCACTCACATTTCCCTTATTTGTAAGCACAACAACAACTTCGTTATATTTTTCAGGCCAATGTCCTGCTTTAATATCATATTGGTGTTGATAAAGTTCAGGATTCTTAGGCATTTGAGCAAAAATATCTGTACTCATAGATGCTGACATCATACTGTTAGAACTCATAGTCGAACCTATACCAAGTGATTGAAAAGACTTATCAGGATTAACTTGTCTTATTTTTTCAGTATTAGAACTGTATATTTGAGGAGCAATTTTATATGTGTATTCTACTGCTGTCGTATAGTCTTTGATTTTTGTTTTCCCACTATCCAAATAATCTTTTAAAGATTCTAGGTCATTAGACCCTATTGTAGAAAACATTGTTGTTAGCATTTGAGAAACATGAACATCTCCTTGTTTTTGATTATCTTGACTATTATCTACTAACATCGAAGACATATCAAAACCTGTACTTTGAATTTGCAAAGGATATTCTGATAAAGTTTCTTCTTCAATATTTTTTATATATTCATTTACTCCATTAGATAAAGAAAGAATAGCTGCAATTCCAATAATCCCTATTGATCCAGCAAAAGCAGTTAAAAAAGTTCTTCCCTTTTTCGTCTTTAAATTATGAAAACTTAACGTTAATGATGTCCACAAAGACATAGATGTTTTTCCCATATTTTGATGCTTAAGTTTTTCTAACCTTTTTTCATCTAAGCTAAAAGGATTAGTATCTGAAATAATATGTCCATCTTTTAAGTTCACAATACGTGTTGCATATTCTTCAGCTAACTCTGGATTGTGTGTAACCATCACAACCAATCGATCTTTAGCTACTTCTTTTAATAAATTCATAACTTGAATACTTGTTTCACTATCCAATGCTCCTGTCGGCTCATCGGCTAATAATATATCTGGATCATTAACCAAAGCTCTTGCAATTGCAACACGTTGCATTTGTCCACCCGATAATTGATTTGGTTTCTTATGCACTTGTTCACCAAGTCCAACTTGCTTTAAAGCTTCTTCAGCACGTTTTCGTCTTTTGGCTTTTGTTACACCAGAAATTGTTAATGCCAATTCAACATTGGATAAGATGGTTTGATGAGGAATTAAATTATAACTTTGAAACACAAATCCTATTGTATGATTACGATAAGAATCCCAATCTCTATCCTTATAATCCTTAGTCGAAATATTATTAATAATAATATCACCACTATCATAACGATCTAATCCACCTATAATATTTAAAAACGTTGTCTTTCCACTCCCGCTTGGTCCTAAGATTGCAACAAACTCATTATCACGTAAATTCAAACTCACACCATCAAGTGCTTTTTGAATAAGTGATCCTGTATGATATTCTTTTTTTATATTTTTGACTTGAAGCATTTTCATTCCCCCATAACTTTTCATTATTATTAAACATTATTTTTTTGAATTTTTTATGAATAATTATCTGTCTTTATTTTACTCGATTTTAAGAAAAAAAGAATATTTTATAATCTAAATTTACATTTTACATATTCTATAAATACTCATATCATTTATTTTAAGTATTGCTTACAAAACATATATATGATACCCTTTAAACAGGTGATAGCATGAACAAAAGACAAACACAAATATTAGATTTATTAACAGAAAATCACAAAATAGAAGTCTCAAAACTGTCAGAAATACTCAATGTTTCACAAGTTACAATCCGTAAGGATTTAAGCCTTTTAGAAAACAATGGTATCATTATCAGAGAACACGGTTATGCGACTCTCAATAATAGTGATGACATTAACCATCGACTTGCTTATCATTATGAAAGTAAACAAAAAATAGCCAAACAAGCTATGGAAAGCATTCATGATGGAGAGACCATTATGATTGAATCTGGATCTTGTTGTGCTTTACTTGCTCTAGAGATAGCTAAATCAAAAAAAGATATAACATTGATTACAAACTCAGCATTTATCGCTGATTACATTCGTAAAATAGGAACTGTCAATATCATCTTACTTGGTGGAGAATATCAAAACGAATCACAAGTTATGGTTGGACCTATGATTAGAGAGAATGCTAAAAAATTTTTTGTAAACAAACTCTTTATTGGTACAGATGGTTTTAGTCCTGAAACTGGGTTTACAGGCAATGATTTTATGAGAAGTGAAGCTGTAAAAGATATGGCAAAACAAGCAACACATGTCATTGTTGTGACTGATTCAATTAAATTCCAACAAAAAGGAGTTGTCAATTTATTGAATACACAAGATATTTCATATGTTTATACTGATTCTCATATACCTCAAGACGTAGAATCTTATCTTCATCAAATGGGTATCAATGTTATTAAAACACAATAAAAGGAGTTTAAAACTCCTCTAAAAGAAACAATCAATCCCTTGTTCTAAAAAGATTTGTTGATAATCTTTCAAATCTTCTGGATAAAGGGCTTTTTTATTTTTTAATTGATAATCCCTATTTAACAAATCATATTTCTTCTCACCAAATTGATGAAACGGTAATAATTGTACCCTCTTTACTCCCTTGGAAATAAATAACTCACTGAATTTCTTAGCATCAAATAACGAATCATTAAATTCTGGAATAACTGGAATTCTTACTAATGTAGGAATTTGATTTTTAATTAACCACTCTAAATTTTCAAGAATTCTATCATTATATACCTTTGTTCCTACATAATGTTTATCTCTATCATAATGTTTCACATCATATAATATCAAATCTAATTGTTTTGCTATATCTTGAAAAATATCTTGATCAACATATCCCGTTGTCTCAATTGCAACATGAATAGAATGATTCTTTAATTGAGAAATGAGATCTTTTAAGAACTCTGGCTGTGCCATACCTTCTCCACCAGAAATTGTTACTCCTCCATTAGATTCATTATAAAAATCAATATCTTGTAAACATACTCTTACAATATCATCAACTGATTGATAATTTCCTTCATGTGTTAAAGCCTTATTTATGCATCGATGTACACAAGTCAAACATCCTTGACATTGTTCTTGATTAATTTTGATTTGATTATCTACAACTTGAATCGCTTGATGTGGACAAGCTTGTACACATGATAAACAATGTCTGCACTTACTCTCATCATAGAGGATTTGAATATCTTTTATTTGAGATTCTGGATTTGAACACCAAGCACATCTTAATGGGCATCCTTTAAAAAATATTGTTGTTCTTATACCAGGACCATCATGAATACTAAACTTTTGAATATTAAATATCATACCCTGACTCATACATACCACCTCAAAAAAATCATATCATTCACTTATAAAAAAGTAAACAAATACTTTCTAATGAAACAACATTTTATTTTAAACAAAATTTGATTTGACTTTTATTTATCAAATGATATAATTTTTATTATAATGAAAGACATTTTAATTTCATATGAAACTTAAGGAGGAAAACAATGAAAAATGTTGAGCATTTTGGTGATTTAACACCTCGTATGAACCTTTTTAGAGATAAGGTTTTAGATAAGAAACCTTATATTTGTGCTGAACGTGCTCTTTTAGCAACTGAAGCTTACAAAAAAAATTTAAATCAACCCGCTGTTATGAAACGCGCACTTATGTTAAAGAATATTTTAGAAAACATGTCTATTTATATTGAAGATGAAACTCTTATTGTTGGTAATCAGGCTTCTTCTAATAAAGATGCACCTATATTTCCTGAGTATACAATGGAATTTGTACTTAACGAATTAGATTTGTTTGAAAAACGTGATGGAGATGTTTTTTATATTACTGAAAAAACAAAAGAAGATTTACGTAGTATTGCACCTTTTTGGGAAAATAATAATTTAAGATCAAAAGGAGATGCACTGCTTCCTGATGAAGTAAGAGATATTATGTCTACTGGTTTACTTGGAATGGAAGGAAAGCTTAATTCTGGAGATGCGCATATTGCAGTAGATTATCAAACTATGTTACAAATTGGTTTAAAAGGATATGAAAAAAGAGTTCTCAAATTAAAATCTGAATTAGATTTATGTCAACCTGAAAGTATTGATAAATATATATTCTATAAGGCTGTTCTTATTGTTATTCAAGCAGTGAAAACGTATGCAGATAGATATAGTACACTAGCAAAAGAAATGGCTGAAAAGACTGAGGGTACTCGTAAAGAAGAATTGTTGGAAATTTCAAGAATTTGTTCAAAGGTCCCATATGAACCTGCAGAAACATTTTATGAGGCTATTCAATCAACATGGTTTATCCAATTAATTTTACAAATCGAATCAAACGGGCATTCATTATCTTATGGACGCTTTGATCAATATGTATACCCTTATTTACAACATGATTTAGATTCAAAAATTATCACAGAAGATCAAGCAGTAGAACTTTTAGATAACTTATGGATTAAAACATTAACAATAAATAAAGTAAGATCTCAAGCTCACACTTATTCATCTGCAGGTAGCCCTATGTATCAAAATGTCACTATTGGTGGACAAACTCCTGATAAGCAATGTGCAGTCAATAAGTTATCTTATTTAATATTAAAATCTGTTGCCCAAACAAGATTACCTCAACCCAATTTAACAGTTAGATATTATAATGGAATACCAAAAGAATTTTTAGATGAAGCTATTGAAGTTATGAAACTGGGAACAGGTATGCCAGCATTTAATAATGATGAAATAATTATTCCTTCTTTCATTGATTTAGGTGTTAAAGAAGAAGATGCTTACAATTATTCAGCTATTGGGTGTGTAGAAACAGCAGTTCCTGGTAAATGGGGTTATAGATGTACGGGAATGTCATACTTAAATTTCCCTAGAATTTTACTTTGTGTTATGAATGATGGTATCGATTTAACAACTCAAAAAAGATTTGTTAAAGGTAGTGGACATTTTAAAGATATGAAATCTTTTGATGAACTACAAGAGGCTTGGAATGAAGCAATTAAAGAATTAACAAGAATCTCTGTTATAGTAGAAAATGCAATTGATATTGCTGGAGAAAGAGAAATCCCCGATATTTTATGTTCAACATTAACTCAAGATTGTATTGGAAGAGGGAAGACAATTAAAGAAGGTGGAGCTATTTATGATTTTATTTCAGGTCTTCAAATTGGTATAGCAAATATGGCAGATAGCTTAGCTGCTATTAAAAAATTAGTATTTGAAGAAAAGAAAATAACTCCAGAACAATTATGGAATGCAATGCGAGCTGATTTTGAGGGTGAAGAAAATGCTATAATTCAACAAATGTTGATTAATGATGCTCCAAAATATGGCAATGATGATGATTATGTTGATCAATTAGTTGTTGATGCATACAACGCCTATATAAAAGAGATGAAAAAATATCCAAACACAAGATATCATAGAGGACCAATAGGTGGGATACGATATGCTGGAACATCTTCTATTTCAGCAAATGTAGGACAAGGATTAGGCACAATGGCTACACCTGATGGACGTAAAGCTAAAACACCTTTAGCAGAAGGTTGTTCACCTGCACATTCTATGGATAAAAATGGTCCTACAGCAGTGTTTAAATCCGTTTCAAAACTACCTACTCATGAAATTACTGGAGGAGTTTTATTGAATCAAAAAGTTACACCACAAATGTTATCAACAGAAGAAAATAAAGAAAAGTTAGAAATGATTATTAAAACATTCTTCAATAGATTAAAAGGATATCATGTACAGTATAATGTTGTATCAAGAGACACTTTGATAGATGCACAAAAACATCCTGAAAAACATCGTGATCTTATTGTTAGAGTCGCTGGTTATTCTGCATTTTTCAATGTATTATCTAAAGCAACTCAAGATGATATTATTGAAAGAACAGAACAAACATTATAAAAAATTATACATTTATATACAATTAAATATTAATAAGATAATAAGAAAGGAAAAGTATATTATATTTGCTTGCATTAATATACGGGAAGTAGAAAAATGGAATTTATTATTGATACAGTGAATTTAGAAGAAATTAGAGAAGCAGTAGAGT
>CALDMQ010000124.1 GCA_937917505.1 uncultured Erysipelotrichaceae bacterium
CTCCAGTACGAATTTCAGGACCTTTAGTATCTAATAAAATAGCTACATTTGTTCCTAATTCTTTATTCACTTCACGTAATGTTTGCATTTTAGCTCCATGTTCTTCAAAATCCCCATGAGAGAAGTTACAACGCATTACATTCATTCCTGCTAAAACCAATTTCTTTAACATTTTTGGATTTTCTGAAGCAGGTCCAATTGTACAAACAATTTTCGTTTTCTTCATTTTTTCTTTCATACTCACTCTTATCTCCTATATCTCATTTTATATCAACGATATGTTATTAACGTAACTTTAAAACATCATCGTAAATACCTTGATTCACTTTTCTTTTATGCCCTAAAACTTCTTCAATTGGTAAACCAACAATTTCACCTTTCACATCACTTACACAAAGTCCACCTTTACCTTCCATAAGTAATTCTACAGCTTTAATTCCCATACGTGTAGCAAGAACACGATCTCTTGCTGATGGTCTACCACCTCTTTGCATATGTCCTAAAACATTAGCTCTTGTTTCGAAACCAGTTTTTTCTTCAACACGTTTTGCTAAAGAATGAACATCTGTAATATGTTCAGTAATAACAACAATTGCATGTTTCTTATCAGAAGATTTAGATTTCTTTAATGTTTTAATCAATTCTTCTTCGTCAAAACCACTTTCGCTTGTAATAATCATTTCAGCCCCGCATGCTAAACCAGCATGAACTGCTAAATCTCCACATCTTCTACCCATAACTTCAAGAATTGTACATCTTTGATGAGAGCTTGAAGTATCTCTTAACTTATCTAAGGCATCTACAATTGTATTTAATGCAGTATCAAACCCAATTGTAAAATCAGTATCAGGAATATCATTATCAATTGTACCTGGAATACTGATACAGTTAATTCCCATTTCAGTTAATCTTAAAGCACCATGATAACTTCCATCTCCACCAATAACAACCAAAGCTTCAATACCAACTTTTTTCATTTGTTCAATAGCTTCTTCTCTAACTGATGGCTCTTTAAATTCTGGGAAACGTGCAGATTTCAAGAAAGTCCCCCCGATGTTAATAATATTTCTTGTACTATGACTATCAAATTCAATAAATTCTCCATCATGAAGTCCTTTATATCCTAATTTAACACCATAGATTTTAATTCCTTTATTCAAGCATAATCTTGTAACAGCTCGAACAGCAGCATTCATTCCAGGAGCATCTCCACCCGAAGTCAAAATACCAATACATTTTACCATTTTTTATATTCTCCTCTCCGACCTTTTTACACTAGAATTTTATCATAATATATTCTACACTTTCTTACCATTCTATTACCTAAATTTCTCGCCGTCAAGCATTATTTCTATGCTTAGCGCTTTCATTTTAGAAGTTAATGTATTTGCTCTTATTTCGTCACCTTTTTTTATAGTATAGACCTTATTTAAATCTTTATAACCATACATACTTGTAAAAAATGTAGGTAGACGATTTAATAAACGATAAGATAAAATCGTTAATAAAATTTCATCTCTTGACCATGCTGTTACATTTTCTTCACCAATATCATCTAAGAATAAATAATCAACTTTCATTAGTCTTTCCATAGCATATTGATCATCACCTGTTGAAAAACTTGCTTTTAAATCAATTAAGTATGTTGGAAAATGAATAAATCCTATTTTCTTTCCTTTTTTTGCTAAAGCATTCATAAGAGATGCAATTAAAGTTGTTTTACCAAGTCCCATTTCTCCATGCAAGAAGAAACCTTGATCTGTAGGATCTTTGACATATTTCATAATTTGAGTTAATGCCATTTTTTCATTGTCTGTTAATTTCTTTTTCTTTGGTAAAGATAAATCTTTCATATCACAAAGCATTAAATCATCATTGACATTACTGATTTCAAATTGACTTAACAACTCACGCTTTTCTTCCCAAATTTTCGCAAAAGGACAACTTTCTAATTCAAGATAAATCTCTCCGTCATGATATGCCAAATGCTTACGAATTCCTTGATTATCCTTAGGACAACTTTGTAAAGAAGAACATGCCTGACATGTTTTATAATCATCGTTATAATCTAAAAGTTCTACCCAATATTCATTCATGAGTTTTGTATCGATGTGATTGTTTTTAAAAAACTCTTTGATAGGTTTTTCTTGGCTTAAAGATAATAAACTTTTTTCTTTCATTTCATGGATTTCTGGAATATTAACTATATCTGTTATTTTTTTCATAATTGCCCTTCTTTCAATTCATTTAATAATTGTTCAAACTCATCTTCGTTTGGTTGATAATCAATAGGTTCTTCTATGACACTTTCTACTTTTATCTTTTGATTATCTTCTTCATTCATAAAAGCATGATAAGCATCCATTGCTGTTTCTATATGCTTTCTTGCAAAAGTTGCTCCAATTGCTTCACAATAAGCTTTAGAAAGTCTTCCTTGATTCTTTCCTAAGACATATTCTAAAATCACATTCACAACAGCTGGTTGTAATGCTAATTGTGCCATTAATGTTTCAACAATCTTTAAATCATGAAACACAGGTTCTTTTCCACCTTGTTTATCTCTCAATAATTCATAAGGTGTAATGGAATCTAAGTATTTCATATGTAATGTTATAGGATCATTTTGTGTTTGTTTGGTTTGATATTGTAAAGGCTGTTTATGATAGACTTCTTTCAATGATGATTTTTCATTGATTTCATAATAATTTTTGATTTTATTTTTTAAACATTTTCTATCTAATGATTGAGATGTCATAGCATCTTTTACAAAACTAGCTAATGTCATACCATCGATTGCATAAACACTACCAAGTTGAGCAATAAATATCATATCTTCTTTTGATAGATAAGAAGATGGAACTTGATAATCATGAAGTCCTCTTTTTAGTAAATCCATATCGTAAAGGTTCTCAACATCTTTTGTCGTTTTTTCTAAGAAATCATTTTTAAATTTTAGTTTTCTTGTACCATGATGTTGTATTTCAAACACATCTGTAAATGAGGCTGTTATATCTTCAAAATTTGTTTGATCTTCTCTAGAAGTTTGAAAATACTGAATTGTTTTTTGAAAGTCTTCTAAGGATAAAGCATCTTGTAGAAGTGTTAAAAGAATTTGATTTTTAAAAAATGCTTGTAGACTGAGTGGTGATTGAATATCAAAGATATAATGAGTGAAATCATTTTCATGTTTAACATATGTTTTTAAAAGACCAATACCTTCTAATGTTTTGATATTCTTTGCCATGTCATCTAAATGACATGATAAATATGAAACCAAACGTGAAAGTGGTGCAGGCTTTAAAAAACGATTCATACGCTTTCCTTCTGTATACATCGTCATATATGTACTCATAGCACTTGCACCTACAAGTGGTTGATAGAGGAAATATAATATATCTGTTTGTACTGTATCTAATGGATAATGGACATCAATACGATAGACATCACTCATATATAACTTCATCATGTATAACCTTTAATACCCTTTCTATATCTTGATATAAATTTTCAATATTTTGTTCATTATAAATAATATAATCACCTTTATTTTTCTTTTCTTCAATAGACATTTGTTGGTGAATCAAATGCATTGCAGATTGTTCATCAATATGATTTCTATTCATCAAACGAAGACATTGTGTTTTTTCACTCACATAAACAACGATAATTTTATCACATAAACATTCTAAATGAGCTTCAAATAATAGGGGAATATCTAAGAAAATAAGAGGTTCTTGACATTCTTGAATTCCTTTTTGAAGTGTTTCAATCACATAAGGGTGAATAATTGACTCTAATTGTTTTTTCTTATCTTGACTTGTAAAAACAATATTTCCTAATTGTTTACGATTGATAGTTCCATCTTCATTAACACAACCAAACAAAGATACGACTTTTTGATAAGCAGATGTTCCTTGTTGTAAAGCTTGATGTGAAATCACGTCAGCATCTAATACTCGATAACCATGTGTCAATAAATATTGAGTCACTGTACTCTTTCCCACTGCTATAGATCCCGTTAATCCAATAACCTTTACCAATTTTCATTCTCCTTTATTTTTTCAATAAGCTTGATTGCATTTAATGTATCTGCATGTGACATGCGTTCACTTTGATATTGTCCTTTTTGTATACAACGATGAACTTCTTCTATTTCACCATAAAAATCATCATATTGATATTTTTTTTGTATACATTCTTTTACTCCATCTGCGTAAATGATTGTTGCAAGGGTAGGACGATAAAA
>CALDMQ010000125.1 GCA_937917505.1 uncultured Erysipelotrichaceae bacterium
ACCAAGCATTGTACCAACAATTGCTAAAGTAAATTCTAACAATATAAAGATTAAAATCACAAATGGAATTGCTCTAAATAAGTTAACAATAAAATCTAAAAATCTATGAATAATCTTATTTGGATACAATCCATCATCTTGTGTGATATAAAGAATAATACCCATAATCATACCAATCACAACTGAAGCAATTAAAGATACAATTGCCATAAACAAAGTTTCTTGAATAGCTTGTAACATCATATCCCAATCAATTTGATTTAATAGTTCACTCATTATATCACCTCCACAATCACACGATAATCTTCAAAAGCATTAATGACTTGTTGATAATCGGCTTGTTCACCATTAAAAACATTCACAATCAAAACTCCAAAAGAACTATCTATCGTATTTGTTAAATTCCCTGATACAATACTAATATCTGCTTTTGATGTTTTCATCACTCGAGATACAATAGGATCTCTAGAAATATCTTCGTCAAATGTTAATCTTAATAACATTCCATTAGGATAAATAGTTTTTAACATATCATTTGTTTCTTCATTGTCAATTTGACTTGATAAATCCCTTACAAAACGTTTTGTAATTTCATGATGAGGATGTTCAAAGATATCCTTGACATGTCCTTCTTCTACAACCCTACCACTACTCATAACTGCAATTCTATGACAAATTTTTTGAACAACTTCCATTTGATGAGTAATCATCACAATTGTAATCCCTAATTGTTGATTAATTTTCTTTAATAAATCTAAGATTTGTTCAGTTGTATCTGGATCTAATGCACTTGTCGCTTCATCACATAAAAGAATAGATGGATCATTCGCTAAAGCTCTTGCTATACCAACACGTTGTTTTTGTCCACCAGATAACTCACTTGGATAAGCATGTTCCCTTCCTTGTAAACCAACAAGTTCAAGTAATTCTTTAGCTTTTTGTCTTCTTGTTACTTTATCAATACCTGCAATTTCTAAAGGTAATTCAATGTTTTCTTGAATTGTTCTTGACCATAATAAATTGAAATGTTGAAAAATCATACCAATCTTCATACGTTTTTGACGTAACATAGCTGGTGATAATTTTGAAATATCTTCACCATCAATAAAAACCTCACCACTTGATTGCGTTTCTAATTGATTAATAATACGGACCAAAGTTGACTTCCCAGCTCCACTATATCCAATCACTCCAAATATCTCACCATCTTGAATCGTTAAATTCACATTAACACATGCTTCAATATCCCCTTTTGGTGTATGAAAGATTTTTGTGATATCTTTTAATTCAATCATCGTATCCCTCCTTTAAAATAATAAAACTCGTCCTTACATAAAGGACGAGTTATTTACCCGTGTTACCACCTTAATTCATTGTCACATCACTATAACAATCTCATCGAGTACCATCATACTCTAGTACGCTAACGGGTACATCCGTCATTGGCTAAATCTTCACCAACGAAACTCCAAGACCATCTTCATTTATTTTCACTTATTCTTTTCCACCAAACAAGAACTCTCTATAAAGTTTGAATAAACTACTCTTCTCTTCACTGTTGTTATTAACATAATAGTCCTTTCAAAAAGGTTTGTCAATTCTTTTTTACACATATCCATGTTCAACTTGAATCACACAAAAATAACTTTCATTCAATGCTTTTACTTTTTTATCAATCATTTGTCTTAATTTCTCATGAGATATTTCATCATAAGAAGGAACCACAACATCAAAAATCATATTTGTATGTGTCGGACCACTCACAATACGAAAGTCATGGATACTATATTCACTATGAATAGACTTTACAAGTTCACTCACTTGATTTTTCAATTGATTTGTTAACTCATCATCCATATCAATAGGATCCATATGAATCGTTGTTAAAATATTAAACTTCTCTAAAACTTCTCTTTCAATCAAATCAATTTGATCATGAATTTCCATAATATTATCATTACTATTCACTTCCGCATGTAATGTCATATATTGTCTACCTGGCCCATAATCATGCATCATAAAATCATGAATCCCTTGAACCTTATCAAAAGACAATACAAAATCATGAATATCTTGAACCAATTGTTTATCAGGTGCTTGTCCTAACAATGGATTAACAGTATCTTTAAAAATATCTATTCCTGATTTTAAGACCATCAATGAAACAATCATACCAATAATTCCATCAATTGGTAAATCAGTCACTAAACTTAAACATAAAGAAACTAAGGTTGCAAATGTTGATAAAACATCATTATAACTGTCTTGAGCAGCCGCTTTTAATGATGTTGAGTCTATCAATTCACCAGCTTTCTTATTAAAAGAACCCATATACATCTTTGTCAGTATTGACACAATTAAGACAATCACCGCACTCACTTGAAAGTTCAAAATTTCTGGTTGAAGTATCTTCATTACAG
>CALDMQ010000126.1 GCA_937917505.1 uncultured Erysipelotrichaceae bacterium
ATAATTTTCTGTCCTTATCCCATTGAAGAAGAGCAACCCCGTCATTTAAAGGACTGAAGATATGAACCTTGTTGTAGAATACAGATTCAGTTTCCATCCATACCATGTCAGGATTCCTCTTCATGTATATTGTTACAATATCAGTTATCGTTTTCGCACGCATAATCTCATTTTTAACTTTCCAATCACAGGTTCTGCAAAATCTTTCTTTGTATCTTTTGAAGAAGTGTGAGGTAAACTTGATTGTTTGATTGCTTTTTTGAAAAAATGCTATAGCACACTCGCCATTTTCAGTATTCATCATACCTATATGATGCGATGTCCATTCCCAATTGTTTTTCTTTTTACTTCCTGTATTTATATATACAAGTATGCCTATGTACCTGTTATTTCTTTTTGTGACAAATACTTTTGACAAAATAACTGAATGGTCCTTTCTTTTCTTATTAAACAAACTGCACACATAACTTGATTCACTAAATTGTAATGTTAGTTTTTGTAATTCTGGTAAATCTAAATTATACTCATTATTCAACTCCTTTCCAGACATGCTTTCAACAAACATAATTGAACTGATCATGTAGACGTTTAACAATACACGCTGTGCTTATAAACTCTTCAGCTACAGTTTGCGCATTTTCAAGATCAACCCTGCTTCTTAGGAAATTAGCAATTTCTTGAATGTTTCTTTCACGTTCGTTTTTACTATTAGGCTTATATACAACCAATTTATTTCCAAATTTTATTTTGACAGAGTAATTTTTATTATTGCACGATGTAGTGATAGTTCCTTTAAATTTGATAATTGAAGCTGATTTTACAATAAATCCATTATCACCCCTCATCGGAATCAGGGTACAACTATACAATGTGTTTGGTACAATACTTTGAGAAATAGACGGATCTATAAAAACTATCTTCTTTTTCTTTTCAGTATCCCTACATCCCCTCCAGCTTCCGTTAGATTTGGTTACAAATCCATATAGTCTGTCCTCAACATTATCAAGACCCTTATAGAACTTAATATTTGTTTTTATTTTTTGTGCCATTTCCGTATTTATTTTTAATCAATTATAGGCATTAAAAAAGCCTTGTACCGACTAATAGTACAAGGCTTTAAAAAAGTTTTATTAATAAATCTTAAACTTTAAGTTTACGTTGGTTAATAATCAACTTGCTTATCCCTTATCAGCTGTTTTACAGATGGGATAATGTGTTTTCCATCTGAATCCATTTGTTGTATATATCTGAAGGAATTGTATTGTCCAAGCTCCGGCAAGCAACTATATGTACTGATTTCAAGTGAGTGATTATTGTTATTCACCACCAAATATTCATCAGACAATGTTTTACGATTATAAACTCTGACAATCAATACCTCATTATCCTGTATTTTTAAATACCTCCATAATTCTTCTATTTTCTTTCTTGTGTCCATAATTAAAACTATCTTTAATCAATTATAATTCCATTGCATCTGCATAACAATTAGAGCATAACCCACCTGTTCTTTTATGACAAGCCATAGATATTCTTATTCCGCATCTACTGCAAAACAGAATAGACTCATTTCTACCATGTAAGATTTTTGTCAGATTTGATTTGCTGATATTGTATTCATGTTGCAAAGCTCTCATAACTTCAGGAAAATTATATTTCTTATCCTGATGTTCAAGCCAGTGTAGTCCACTCGTTAACCTCTCATAATCAGCTCTTATCAGAATGTTACGAATGTAGGTTGTGTTTAAAAGTCTTTGAGAATTTAACCTTTCAAGAATTGCCAAATCAATATTGAATAATTCACTTGACTTTTCTAAATCCTTTGGTCTAAGTGTGTATTGCACTGTATCAGCTAAACCCATTTTATTCTGATTTTTTAAATGATATAGTTAATACAGGGATGTACTTGTCATCAGTTTTGATACTGCAAAAATACTCAGATAAAAGGTTCAACATAACTCTATTGCTTTCATCGTGAGACATTTTGTTCCAGTCAAGACCCATTTCATCAGATATTTCTCTTGCAGTTTTGTAAAACTGATTATCTTCTGGGATTTCGTTTATATCATATGGGGCATCGTCACATAAGATGTACTTGGATAGGTTAATAAAATCCTCAAATGATTTTTGAGATTTTTCAAGAAGTTCTTTTTTAGTTGCCATAAATAATTTAATCTATGACACTGCTTTAATCAATTGTGTCCAAAAAGCAAATCACAGTGGATAACTTGACAAACAGCCAGAAGCGTTTTGATTGATAGGGGAGCTGCACCTTTTGTGTTTTCTGCTTGATTACTCTTTGGCAAAGTGTAATGGATGGAAGTCTTTCTATATACTGCTTTAGTGTCAATGTTGTAGCGATCCATAAGAAGCTCCAATATCTTATGAACATCAAATACAGTTTTTGGATAAAAGCAATCTTCTGTAGTTAAATCCATCATAACAACTTTCAAATCAAAATCATTGCAGTAAGCTAAAAGATTTGACACAGGATAGTTGCTTCTACCAAGTTTTACCTACCAATTCTTTCAGTTTCTCTGTGACTTGTTCTTGATTCATCGGTTAATTGCTTTTGAGATGTTATTTATAATCCCCTTCAAATCATCTTGAATCAATTTGTAATCATACAATTCTGAATTTTCACATTGCTCAATCACAATATCAAAGTCACAACTTGCATCACGTAAATCTGAAATATTATCAGACATTTCGTCATTAACTGTTGACCACATAAATGATTCAGGACGGTTGTCAAGAGCATCCTCTTCATCATCAGCACACTCTTCAACTTTCTCCTGTGAATTTTGAAGAATTTTAATTGCTTCATCCTTACTGATTGGTGTCATTAGTGTTTCCAGCGTATCCAAAACACCATTCA
>CALDMQ010000127.1 GCA_937917505.1 uncultured Erysipelotrichaceae bacterium
CATTAGCTGTCAAGGCTTGTCATGAAATTGATCCTGATGCTAAAGTTGGATGTATGATTGGTATGAATGCTGTTTATCCTGCTTCAGCTAATCCTGATGATATTATGAATGCTATGCAAGCTATGCATCAAAAATATTATTATGTTGAAGTGCATGCAAGAGGACATTATCCAAATCATATGTTAAAGAAATTTGAAAGAAAAGGATATGACTTTATTACTGAAGAAGATAAGAAAATTTTAGAAGAAGGTAAAGTGGATTATATTGGATTCTCTTATTATATGTCTTATGCAACAAAATATACTGAAAGATTTGGAAAGACATATGATTTCTCAGAAGAAGATTATGTAAGAAATACATACTTAAAAGCATCTGATTGGGGATGGCAAATTGATCCAACTGGACTTAGATGGTGTTTAAACTGGTTCCATGATCGTTTTGAACTTCCAATGATGATTGTTGAAAATGGATTTGGTGCTTATGATAAGATTGAAGAAGATGGTATGATTCATGATGACTATCGTATTGATTACTTAAAAGCACATATTGAAGCAATGAGAGATGCAGTGAATTATGATGGTGTGGATTTATTAGGTTATACAATGTGGGCACCTATTGATATTGTTTCTGCTTCTACTGGTGAATATGATAAACGATATGGTTTCATTTATGTGAATTATAATAATGATCATGAAGGTGATTTCTCTCGTAGTAAAAAGAAATCATTTGATTGGTATAAACACGTTATTGAAACAAATGGTGAAGAATTATAAAACAAGGGCGTTTGCTCTTGTTTTTCTATGCCTAAAAGTACGAAAGAATTGTTAGAATGAATTTTTTTTAAGCTAATTTGTGATATAATAAAAGACCCTCATTATTGAGTGGAGGTGAACTTATGCCTCAGGTTTTGAGCAACGACACCTTTAACATGGGAGAACATGGCTGAGTATTTTTTTTATTATATATAAATCCTGCTTATGGTATAACATAAATGAATGTGATGT
>CALDMQ010000128.1 GCA_937917505.1 uncultured Erysipelotrichaceae bacterium
CATCTAACATCTTGCCTAATTCATCAATTTCTTTTTGAGTAGCCATATTTATTCACTTCTTTCTATTAAATATTTCCTTCTTTAATAGAGTCGATATCTAAATCTCCAGCAAATACTTGGTCATCTTTACCTAATGCACCTGGAATAACTGTAAATGTATTTGAAATACCATCTTGTGCATCTTTAAATGGTAATTTAGCAACAGATGCTAATGAAGAAATAGCACCATGAGAATCTCTACCATGCATTGGGTTAGCACCTGGAGCAAATGGTTGACCTGCTTTTCTTCCATCAGGTGTACTTCCTGTTGCTTTACCATAAACAACGTTAGAAGTAATTGTTAAGATTGAAGTTGTTGGAACTCCTCCTCTATAAGTATGATGAGAACGAACCATATCCATAAATGTTTCAACTAACCATTGAGCAATTTCATCAGCTCTATCGTCATCGTTACCATATTTTGGATAATCTCCTTCTACTTCATAATCAACAACAGTACCATCTTCATCTCTAATACATTTTACTTTCGCATATTTAATTGCTGATAATGAATCTGTAACAACTGATAAACCAGCAATACCAGTAGCGAAATAACGTTTTACTTCTCTATCATGTAATGCCATTTGAATTCTTTCATAAGCATATTTATCATGCATATAATGAATAATATTTAATGTGTTAACATAAACACCAGCTAACCATGACATCATATCAACATATTTTTGTTTAACATCTTCAAAATCTAAGTAATCACCTTCAACTGGACGGAATCTTGGTCCCACTTGTTTCTTAGTCTTTTCATCTACACCACCATTGATAGCGTATAGTAAACATTTTGCTAAGTTAGCACGTGCACCAAAGAATTGCATTTCTTTACCAACTCTCATTGAAGATACACAACAAGCAATTGCATAATCATCACCATGAGTAACTCTCATTAAATCATCATTTTCATATTGAACAGATGAAGTTTCAATTGAAGTTTTTGCACAGAATGCTTTGAAGTTTTGTGGTAAACGTGTTGACCATAAAACTGTCATATTTGGTTCAGGTGCAGTTCCTAAGTTAGATAAAGTATGTAAATATCTAAATGAAGTCTTAGTAACCATATGACGTCCATCTACACCTACACCACCAATTGATTCAGTAACCCAAGTTGGATCTCCTGCAAAAATAGCATTATAATCAGGTGTTCTTGCGAATTTAACAATTCTTAACTTCATAATGAAGTGATCAATAAATTCTTGGATTTGTTCTTCAGTGAATACACCATTTTTTAAGTCTCTTTCTACATAGATATCAATGAATGTAGAAGTTCTACCTAAAGACATTGCAGCACCATTTTGTTCTTTAACAGCACCTAAATATCCAAAGTATAACCATTGAATAGCTTCTTTAGAGTTTGTTGCTGGTTTAGAAATATCAAAACCATATTTTGCTGCCATTTCTTTTAATTCACCTAAAGCTCTAATTTGTTCACTTAATTCTTCACGTAATTGAATAACTTTAGATGTCATTCTCTTTTGAGATGTAGCTAATTGATTTTTCTTATCTTCAATTAACTTATCAACACCATATAAAGCAACACGTCTGTAGTCACCAATAATACGTCCACGTCCATAACCATCTGGTAAACCAGTAATAATATGAGCTGAACGACAAGCTCTCATTTCTGGTGTATAAACATCAAATACCCCTTGATTATGAGTTTTTCTATACTCTCTAAAAATATAAGAAATTTCAGGATCCACTTTATAACCATTTGTTTCACATGCTTGTTCAGCAATACGAATACCACCAAATGGTTGTAAAGATCTCTTAAAAGGTTTGTCAGTTTGAACACCAACAATTGTTTCTTTAGATCTATCTAAATATCCAGCATCGTGAGAAGTTAAAGTAGATACAACTTTAGTATCCATATCTAAAACTCCACCAGCTTCTCTTTCTTGTTTAGTTAAATCCATTACTTGAGCCCATAAATCTTTTGTGTTTTGAGTAGGTCCAGCTAAGAATGAATCATCACCATCATAAGGTGTGTAATTCAATTGAATAAAGTCTCTTAAATTAACTTCTTTATTCCATTTCCCTGCTTGAAAACCTTCCCAAGCATCATTCCATTTTTCTGTAAAAGTCATTGTCTAACCCCCTGTGTATTTATTTCCCATTCATTATAACACTCTTGTATTTTTGAAACAATAAATTTTCAAATTTTCACATGATTTTTCGCTATAATTTTGGGTTGATAAAACTCAACAACCACACTATAACAAAAACTTTTTTCAAATGCCACTCATATGCATTTTAAATTATAAAAAATACTTATATTCTTTCATAAAAAACAAAAAAAACCTTGACATTACATCAAGGTTATCATCAAATGGTGCGGGTGACAGGACTTGAACCTGCACGCCGAAGCACTAGATCCTAAGTCTAGCGTGTCTGCCAGTTTCACCACACCCGCTTATAAATTGGTGACCCGCAGGCGACTCGAACGCCTGACCCTCTGATTAAAAGTCAGATGCTCTACCGACTGAGCTAGCGGGTCATATAGATGGTGGGGAGGGGCGGATTCGAACCACCGAACCAAAAGGAACTGAGTTACAGTCAGCCGCGTTTAGCCACTTCGCTACCTCCCCAACATGGTGCCGGCTAAAGGACTTGAACCCTCAACCTACTGATTACAAGTCAGTTGCTCTACCAATTGAGCTAAGCCGGCATATAAAAAAATGGTGGAGGTTAACGGGCTCGAACCGCTGACCCTCTGCTTGTAAGGCAGATGCTCTCCCAACTGAGCTAAACCTCCATCAATCTTGCTTAATTAATATATCATATTTACATCAACAAGTCAACTATTTTTTAATTTATTTTTTCGCTTGTTACTTTTCAAACACTTATCAGCTCAAGCAAGATTTATCTTATCATAACTTTTACAATTTTTCAACATAAAATTTAATTTTTTTTATTTTCTTACAAAACTTTACATTCAAATCTTATTATCGTTCAATTTATGTCTTTGCCTATTAAATACAGCAAAAATATGTAAGCGTTATCTTTTTTGTTACTATATTTATGCTTTTTTATTTAAAGATGTGTTAAAATTAAACTATAAAGTTCAATTATAGAAAGGTGGTTATTTTAATGAGAACTTATCATGCAAATGAAATCGGAAATGTTGCTGTCTTAGGACATTCTGGTTGCGGTAAAACAAGCATTATCGAAGCAATGGCCTATCGTAGCGGCTTAATAGATCGTATTGGTAATGTTAATAACGGAAATACACTTAGTGATTATAGCAATGAAGAAATTGCTCGTAAGTCTTCTGTTAATCTTTCTGTTATTCCCGTCGAATGGAATAACTGTAAAATTAATTTAATTGATGTTCCTGGTACTTTTGACTTTGTCGGTGAACGCCGGAACTAAACAAGCTATGTATAAGGCTAAAGATAAAGCTAAAATAATTTATATCAATGGTTTAGATAATCCAAATAGTGATTATACAACAAAATTACAACAATTAAAAAATACTTATGGTAAAGCTATTGCTCCTATTCAAGTACCAATTATGGATAATAATAAAATGATTGGATATATTAATGTTGCTAAAATGGAAGGACGTATTTTTGAAGGCACAAAAACTCGACCTATGGATATTCCTGAAGAATTGATGGATCAAGTCACACCAATT
>CALDMQ010000129.1 GCA_937917505.1 uncultured Erysipelotrichaceae bacterium
CTACTATTTAACGGGAAAATTTAATTTCCTGTTTTTTTATTCGTCATAAATAAATCTAAAACATCTTTCATATTATTTTTACAAATAGTTTTGAAATTATTTTTAACCCGTTTATATATCATTATAATATTGAATTACTATAACAAGTATTGCTGCAATTTATTTAAAAGATAATTTGCCAAAAGAAAAAAGTTGAAATCAATCAACTTATCTTGAAATTGCTTTTCTTAACACTGTTTTATCAACAAAACGTGTTGAGAAACTATAATCTTGTTGAGCATAAACAAATGACATCTTATTTGTATATGTATAATTGACTTTCTTTAACTTTCTATAATCAATCATCATTCTTCCTACCATCAAGTTCTTTTTTCCAACCATAACAAGACTTGATAATAAATAACCATACATAACAGATACAAATGCCGCTACGTTTAAAGCATTACGGAACATAGTGTCACTTCCATTAACAATACCATACACCATAAATCCAACTCCGCCAAAGAAACCTAAAAGATAAACAATAGTTGCAAGTGAATAAACAATCTTTCCTGTTGTATTAAAACAAAAACTTAATGTATGGTCTAACTTTCTACATTTATAACCTGTCACAATAATATTTAAGATTGTAAAAGTAAACCATAAAAGTATCATTAATATAATCAAAGACAATACCCATAAAACTGTTTCTCCAAATTGATTCATAAAAAACTTCCTTTCATACAAATCTTATTATACATTTTTTTTATGAATTCGTATAGTTAAAAAAGTAAAATATGTGAATTTTAAATTGTATTCATGGGAAAAAGTATTTTATAATAAAAAGCAAGGAGTGAAACTATGGATAAAATACTAACTTATGAAAATAAAACGATAGAAATATGTGATTGTGATTACCAAGGACACTTTCGACTCAATCATTTATTTAATCGTTTCGCTCAAATTGCAACAGTTGATGCTAAGAAAAGAGGATTATGGAATGATGATATGTGCAATCATTATGGTTGGGTTGTTTCTAAACAAACTTTAAAACTTTATTCTCCTATTTGTGTCAATGATCATATTCAGTTATCTACATTTATTGATAATGGAACTCATGTTTCTTTTCCACGTTATTATCACATCGAGAAAGATGGCAAAATCATTGGTGAATGTTCTTCCCTATGGACTTTAATAGACATTGAAAAAAGACGCATCGTTGCTCCTAAACGAATTGGCATTGATGTACCTAAAGTTCATTATGTTCACGATATAGAGCCTCCTAAAACAATAACAACTCATCTAGAAATGAAATATGTTTGTCAAAGACAAGTTTTGTATAGTGATGTAGACATCAATCAACATATGAATAATACAAGATATATAGAGTGGGCTTTTGATATTCTAGATTATCATTTACATGAAAAAAGTTATGTCGAAGAAATATCTATACATTATAAAAAAGAAATATCCCCTCTTACATTTGTTGATTTATATTTGGCGATTGATAATCAACGCTATATTGTAGAAGGTCGTCATGATGGAATTATTTATTTTACAATGGAAATCATTTTTCATTCATAAAAAGAATTCTTTTAAGATACAAAACAGGGTTAAACACATATTTTCAAAATATGAAAACTATAAACTAAAAATTATGATATGATATGCACGTCCCAAATATCTATGATAGTATTCGTTTTCCCGTAATAGAATACAAGATATGTGAAAAACTGTCTAAGACAGTTTTTTATTTTAAATGGCTTATTTGCTTTTTGCTATACAAAATAATATTGCTATGTTATAATAAAAAAAGAATAAAGATTATTCGTATTAATCTTTATTCTTAGGTGGATGATATTCAATTAAATCTTCCACTGAACATTCAAAGTAAAAGCAGAGTTTGCTAATCAAATTGACATCAATTCTTTGAAACTTGTTTTTGCAATATCTGTTGAAATTTGGTCTTGCAATATCAAGTCTTTACAAATTCTGTTTTTACTTATCCCTTTTTGTTCTAATAATTTCACTATATTTAATGTTATAGAACCATAATCCATGAGCTTCACCTCATCTATTAGTATATAAGAAATCTTTCTCTTTCATAATTGACTATATAATAATTATCTATTTAGATATTTACTATATAGATATCCCTTTGTATAATAAAATCACGGAGGGATTTTTATGTTTAAGCATATATTTAAATATCTTTTTGTTTTAAATTGTGAAAGATATGTTCAAAGATTTATGTTATATCAAATTATCATGTCAAATAAACCTGCTTTAAATAAAGAAGATTTTAATGAATTCATCAAACCCATTCCTCACCTACTACAACAATCTTCCATTCAACCACTATACTATAACTTTCATAAAAACTATTTCGAAAAATTATTATTACATAGTCTTATTATTTTCACTTTGACTTTCCCTTTCTTATACTATTCCCCAATACTGATTCTCTTTATTCCAATTCTTTATTTTTTTCTATGTTTTATTTTAAATATCATAACAACTTATATAGAAATATCCCAAACCAAAAAACTTTTAAAACAATGTTATGACTATTATCAAGACCTATGATATAGTAGAGTTGAGGTGATGTTTCATGATAGAATTAAGAATTCCATATATTTATAAAGATAAAGATTATATAGGTTATGGAGGTAATCAAGAATGGTTTTTAGATGAATGGGCACAAAAAGCAGGTTGTGCAAGTGTTCTCGCTAGTAATATGTATGCTTATTATTTAGGAAAACGTTCTGTAGCTTATAATGACTTTTTAAATATTATGGAAACTATGTATCAAGAAATGATTCCAGGAAAAATGGGTTATCCTTTTCTTTATAAATTTGGTAGAGTTTTTACAAAAATCATGGCACAAGAAAATCAATTATTTCTTCCCGTGTACCAAAAGAAATCAAAATCAATCAATCACGCTTTATCTTTTGTATTAGATAGTCTTAATGATTTTCACCCTGTTGCTATGTTAATTTTGCATCATCAAGCAAAAGAATTAGAAGATGATAATTGGCATTGGATCTGTATAACAGGTTATCAACAAACAAATGATGGTTATCATATTATTTTTTCAGATTGTGGAGAAAGACGTATTATAGATGCGAACGTTCTTTTTGATACATCTCATCAAAATGTTTATAAAATGGTTCGTATGAAAAAAAGATCCTAAAATTTAGGATCAATCGTTTTTATTACTAATTGCATATCTTGTGGTGGGTGGCAGACAACTGTCACTTTTTCTTTTGTGATAGGATGATTAAATGATAACCAATATGCATGTAAAGCTTGTCTATCAATCAATTTTGAAGGTTGATTATAAAGTTTATCACCTAAAAGTGGATAACCACAAGAAGCCATATGAACTCTTATTTGATGTTTACGTCCTGAATAAAGTTGACATTCAATAACAGAAAGTTGATTTTGACTAGCAATCACTTGATACTCAGTCGTTGCTTCTTTCCCTGTATGAGATATACGCATCTTTTGACTATGATGTCTATCCCTTGCAATAGGTTTACAAATACGATGAACACGATAATCTTTCATTTCCCCCTCAACAATTGCTATATACTTTCTTTGAATATCTTTTTGAGAAATTTGATAATCTAACAAAGGTTGTAACAGAGCACATTTACAAAACAAAACAAGTCCACTTGTTTCATAATCCAAACGATGAATATAA
>CALDMQ010000130.1 GCA_937917505.1 uncultured Erysipelotrichaceae bacterium
CCCTATCAAATAGACAGGTAAAATAATTAAAATTGTTGTTGATGAAGTTGTCGATGAGACAACTTCATTTTTTATTTATACAGCTAATATTGTGCTACTTACTGTAATGTTCTTGTTTATATTTCATGATTTTTTTGTTTTCAGGTATGAGAGTGTAAAATAAACAACTGGTCTAAGGTACTCAATCAACTTATGGTTAATGATCAATTTAAAGATCGAATCAATAAATACATCAACTTCTAAATGAAAATACCGTTCTGATGAGCAAGGGTTATACCTTGTCTTTTCAGAACGGCAATTTGATTTTATGTTTTTTTAATAATCTATTAAACGAAATAATTAAGTGTCAACACTATTTTAAAAATTACTTACACACTTTTCTTGACAAATCCGATACCTTTTTAATTTGTTATCAGTTTATATATATATGACTATCTTATTGTAAATCAAATTGACTGTAGTATAAATGATGATAGAAACCATTTTGTTTTAGAAGTTCTTCATGTTTACCTTGTTCAATGATCTGACCATGATTCATTACAAGAATCTGATCTGCTTTTTGTATCGTTGATAAACGATGTGCAACAATAAATGTCGTTCTGCCTTCCATCATATGATCAAAAGCATCTTGAATTTGTTTTTCTGTTCTTGTATCAATAGAAGAAGTGGCTTCATCTAAAATTAACATAGGTGGTTTCATTAACATAATACGTGCAATACATAAAAGTTGTTTTTGTCCTTGTGATAAGTTACCACCATCTTCGCTAATCATCGTATTATAGCCATCTTTTAACTGAATGATAAACTTATGAGCATGAGCATTTTTAGCTGCTTCAATAATATCTTCATCACTTGCATGTCGACCATAAGCAATATTTTCTTTAATTGTTTCTGAAAATAACCATGAATCTTGTAAGACCATACCATATAAACTTCTTAAATATTCTCTATCCATATCTTGTGTATCAACACCATCGATATAAATATGCCCAGCTTGTTGATCGTAAAAACGCATTAATAAATTAATAAGTGTTGTTTTTCCACAACCAGTAGGACCAACAATCGCAATCATTTGACCAGGTTTTGCTTCAACATTTAAATGCTCAATAAGTTTTTGATTGGGTTCATAAGAGAACGTTAAATCTTGAATTTGAATATGTCCTTGAATATGTTCAATAGTTTGAGAATTTTGAATCCCTTCTTCACTAGGAGTATCTAAAATTTTAAAGACTCTTGAAGCACTTGCAATAGCTGTTTGAAGTTCTGTAAACACATTAGAAATCTCATTAAATGGTTTAGTGTATTGATTTGCATAGCTAAGGAAACTTGATAAAGCACCGACACTCATGGCACCACTCACAACATATAAAGAACCAAATAAACAAACACTTCCATAAACAATGCTATTGACAACACGTGTACTCGGATTAGCAAGTGCACCTAAAAATTGAGATTTTACACCACTGACATATAAACGATGATTGATGTCATCAAAGGCTTCTTGATTTTCTTGTTCATAAGCAAAAGCTTTGATAACTTTTTGATTACCAATCATTTCTTCAACATACCCACTTAATTCTCCACGAATAGAAAGTTGTTCCTTAAAGAATTTATATGTTTTATTGGCAATCACAGTTGCTACAACTAAAGATAAAGGTGTTAATACAATAACAATGAATGCAATGGATATATTGATATAAAGCATAAAACCAATAGTTCCTATAATTGTTGCTATTCCACTAAATAAATGTGTAAAACCTTGAAGTAATCCATCCCCAATCAAATCAATATCATTAATCATACGACTCATTAAATCACCATGAGCATGAGAGTCAATATATGAAAGAGGTAAAGATGAATATTTTGCAAATAAATGATGTCTTAAATCATTTATAATTGAATAAGTCATTTTATTGGAAACACGCATCAATAACCACGTAAACAGTGCATTACATAATACACATAAGGCAATCCATAACATTCGATAAATTAATGCATGAAATTGCACATTTCCTACCCCTATGATTTGATCAATAGCCTGTCCAATCAATACAGGTGTTAATAAAGTAAAGATAATTTGGCAGGCAGAGAACAAAAGTGCCATATGCAAGTATTTTAAATAAGGACGACAAAATGATAATAATCTTTTTAATGTTTGAATATCCATTATGCCACCTCCATAGATAATTGAGATTTCGCAATTTCTTTATAAATATCACAATGATTCATCAATTCTTTGTGACTTCCCATACCAACTAATTCACCGTGACTTAAAACAAGTATTTTATCCGCATGCATAATACTGCTCACTCTTTGAGAAACAATAATTGTTGAACAAGATAATGTTTTAAGAGCTTTTCTTAATGCAGCATCTGTCGCAAAATCTAAAGCACTTGCACTATCATCTAAAATGAGCAATTCTGGTTTGCGTACTAATGCTCTGGCGATTGTTAATCTTTGTCTTTGTCCACCGGATAGATTTTTTCCGCCTTGATGAATCATTGTTTGTAATCCGTCTTCAAATTCGTTGACAAAAGTTGCTTGAGCAAGTTTTAAGGCTTCTTGCATATCTGATGGGGTTGCATCTTTTTTGCCCCAACGCAAGTTATCTGCAATAGTTCCAGTAAATAATACTGCTTTTTGTGGAACGATACCTATCATTTGTCTTAAACTCTTTAAATCATAGTCTTGTATTTTTTTCCCTTTGATATAAATTTGACCTTTTGTTGCTTCATAAAAACGTGGAATGAGTTGAACAAGTGTTGTTTTTCCTGAACCTGTTCCACCTATAATTCCAATTGTTTCTCCTTGATTGATTGTAAAATTTAAATGTGATAAAGCATTTGAAGCCGCATAAGAAAATGATACATTATCAAAAGTAACTAATGAAGAATTTTCATTTCCTTGTGTTTCTTTTCCGCACAAAAGAGAAGGTGTGATATGTAAAACTTCTTTCACTCTCTTATAACTTGCACTGGCTTTATTAAAAATCACAATCACATCTGCAAAGACATACATAGATAATAGAATTTGATTCATGTAGTTAATAAGGGCAATAATTTCTCCTTGTGTTAAACCACCAATATTCACCTTAATACCACCCGTATAAAGAATAACTAAAATAGCACAATTCACTATGATGGTTGTTGCAGGATTTAAAAGAGAAGAAATCTTGCTGACTTGTATTTGCATATTCTTTTGTTTTTGTGTTGTATCATTAAAACGATTTTTTTCTTGGTTTTGTTTTGAAAACGCACGAATGACTCTCATTCCTGTTAAATTCTCTCGACATACTAAAGAAACGTGATCAAGTTGTTTTTGAATTTTTATATACAATGGTAATGAGCGTGACATAACGAGATAGATGCATAATGTTAAAAGTGGTGTACTAACTAAGAAAATGAGTGCCATTTGCATATTGATACGAAATGCCATGATGAAAGAACCTATAATTAAAAATGGAGAACGCGAAACAAGACGTATAGCCATTGCGACTGCAACTTGTAATTGATTAACATCATTTGTCATTCTTGTAATCAATGATGGTGTCCCTATTTCATCAATATTTTCATAATCATACTTATTGATAGACACATACATATCATGACGTAAATATGTTCCAAAACCTTGCGATGTCTTTGAAGCAAAGTATTGACATATCAATGCACAACAATATCCGGTAATGGCAAGTAAGAAAAGAACACCACCCATTTTCCAAATATAGGCTTGGTCTTGATGAGCAATTCCATTATCAATAATATCTGCTACAACAAGTGGAACTAATAATTCAAAGAAAGCTTCTATCATTTTAAAAATAAAACCGGTTAAAGCTTGAAAACGATAAGGTTTTATATACTTCACCCACATATTATCCTCCTTCTTTCTTGTCTTATTATAAACAAAATGATATTATATGTAAAACATATATCTTATATGAAAATATAGAAATGGGTGGTATTATGATAGCGAATGATCTTCTTTATAAATCAGAAATGCTAGTTCTTTCTCTACTTCAAAAGAAAGAATTAGAATTTTATGAAATGAGTCAAAAACTTTCTCAATATACATTTGACATCAAACAAGGTGTTTTATTCACAATTTTATATCATTTAGAACAAGCACAATTAATTACTCATACAATTCACGATAACAATCATTATTATCATATCGAAGAAGCAGGGTTAATTCGCTTGGATATGTTAAAGAGAAAATATCAAACACTTCAAGAAAATATTAATGATTTTATGAGGACAAGTGAACATGAATAGACAAGCAAGAAAATATTATAAAAAGATATATCATATGTTTCCATCTCACACACGTATTGAAAGAGCATATTTAAAACAACTTAAACAATTCATTATAACACATAGTCAACGTTTTCCAGAAGATTGTTATGATAATTATGTGGAAAAAATTGGCGAACCACAAGATATTATTTTATCTTATTATGAAAAATTAGGAAATCAATATGTGATTTCCCAAATGAAAATAAC
>CALDMQ010000131.1 GCA_937917505.1 uncultured Erysipelotrichaceae bacterium
TGCAAACAAAGTTCAAAAAGTTACAATTATTCCACGTGGACAAGCTGGTGGATATAACTTGATGACACCTAAAGAAGAAACTTATTTCCAAACAAAAACACAATTAAAAGCAAGTATCACTGGATTTATGGGTGGACGTGTCGCTGAAGAAGTATTCTTTGGAGATGTTACTTCTGGTGCACATAATGATATTGAACAAGCAACACGTATTGCACGTTTAATGGTCACTGAGCTTGGTATGTCTGATTTAGGTCCTATCAAATATGCATCAGGAGAAGATGCTGTATTCTTAGGTAGAGATTACACTTCAACAAATAACTCACATTCAGGTCAAATTGCTTATGAAATTGATCAACAAGTTCGTAAGATTATTGATGAATGTTACAGTGAATGTAGAAATATTATTCAATCACAAAAAGATAAATTAGAGCTTATTGCGAATGCTTTACTGGAATATGAAACATTAAATAATGAGCAAATTGAATCTTTATATCATACAGGAAAAATGTTAGAATCTCATGATGGTCATATTGAAAATGATGATGATCATACAGATAATCATGAAGATATCAAACCTACTGTAGATGCAAGTGATGATTTATTAGATGAAATGAAATAAGCGCTCAGCGCTTTTTTCTCATATAAGGAGAATGAAAATGAAAAGAGGAACACTTAGTAAAATTTTAGTTTTTGTCTTAGTCTTGAGTATGATTATTCCATTGATTGGATATTTTGCGTTTGGGTAAGTCGTTATGAAAGATTATTTAGTAAGAGGTATCGTAAATTCAAAGAACTGTCGTGTATTCGCCTGTTCAACAACACAATTATTAGAAGAAGCAAGACAAAAACATGGATTATGGCCAACAGCATCAGCGGCACTTGGAAGAATGATGTCCGCAACTTTCATGCTTGGGGCTATGAATAAAAATAAAGAAAAAATGACTGTGACTATTAATGGTGGTGGGCCAATTGGAACAATGCTTGCGACTACAAATAGCGATGGTAAAATTAAAGCCTTTGTTGGTGAACCACAAGTACATTATACTTATAATGATACTGGTAAATTAGCAGTGGGGGTCGCTGTCGGAAATCAAGGAACTTTACAAGTTATTAAAGATATGGGACTCAAAGAACCGTTTGTTGGGACTGTACCTTTACAAACTGGTGAAATTGGTGATGATTTTTCATATTATTTTATGGTGTCTGAACAAATTCCTTCTGTTGTTTCGCTAGGAGTATTGGTTGATGATACAAACGAAATCTTATCTAGTGGTGGATTTATTATTCAATTATTACCAGATGCTACTGAAGAAGATATTGCCTATATTGAAGACAAAATGAAAGACTTCCCACCTGTATCATCTTTGATTCATGAAGGAAAAACTCCAGAAGAAATTTTAAAGATGGTCTTTGATGATGTGGAAATATTAGATTCACAAGATTTATTCTTTGAATGTGATTGTTCAAAGGAAAAAATGAGTCAAACATTGATGACTATTGGTAAAGATGAAATTCAAAGTATGATTGATGAAGATCATGGTTGTGAAATGATTTGTCATTTTTGTAATACAAAATATCAATTTAGTGAAGATGAATTGAAAGAATTGATTGAGAATATATAACCTATTCTCTTTCTTTTTATATGTTGTTGAATATATTTCCCGAAAATAATAAATTATATTGACACTTTTTCTCGAAAAAGATATAATACAAGTGTAAACACTTTCAGGGAGGAAAAAAGAACTATGGAAAGCTTAAAAAAATTTTTTGAAAAGTTTCAAAGTGTCATGGAACAAAAAATTGTTCCTGTAGCAAGTAAGATTGCTGCGCAAAAACATTTGGCTGCTTTAAGAGATGGATTAACTATCTTAATTCCATTTACTGTTATTGGCGGTATTTCTTTAATGATTGCCAATCCACCAGTTGATCCTCAAATTATGCAACCTACAAATATCTTTTTCAAATTTATGCTTGCTTGGAAAGATTGGGCAACGAATTGGAATTCATTATTGACAATTCCTTTTAATTTAACAATTGGAATTATTTCTATTTATGTTGTATTTGGTGTTTCATATCGATTAGCTATTCACTATCATATGGATGCTTTATCAAATGCATTGACTGCTTTGTTTGTTTTCTTGTGTGCGGCAGGGGTTCCACAAAGTCTTGAAACGGGGTCGTTTATTAATACTGCAAATCTTGGATCAGGTTCAATGTTTACAGCAATTATCATTGGTTTACTCGTTATTGAAATTAGTCATTTCATGATTGAAAGAAATCTTAAAATTTCATTGCCGGCTGGTGTACCACCAGCAGTTGCTGGACCATTTGAAGTTTTATTACCATTAGTAGTTAATACTATATTATTTATCTTTGTGGATCAAATGATAATTATGGCGACAGGCAGTGGATTAACAAATTTAGTCTTTGTTATTTTTTCACCATTAATTTCAGCAACATCATCATTACCATCAATGTTATTCATTGTTACGTTAACAGTTATCTTCTGGTTCTTTGGCATTCATGGCGATAACATGGTTAGTGCTATTACAACACCTATTTTTACTGGTAATTTAGTTGCGAACTTAGATGCATATAATGCGGGTAAAGAAATTCCTCATATTATTGCAGGAAACTTCACATTTATTTTTGGACTTGCAATAGTATATTTAGCAATCTTATTTAATATGAATTTTGTGTGTAAAAATAAGAGATTGCGTTCTTTAGGGAAACTTGCAATTCCTTCATCGTTGTTTAACATTAATGAACCACTAGTATTTGGCGTGCCAACTGTATTAAATATTTTAACATTTATTCCAAGTATTATTTGTGTTATCATGAACGTGGCAATAGCATATGGGGCAACATATTTTGATTTTATGTCTAGAACATGTATGAGTGTACCTTGGACATTACCAGCTCCTTTGTATGCATTCTTATCAACGTTAGATTATAGAGCAATACTTGTATGGATCTTAATCTTTGTGTTAGATGTACTTGTATTTATTCCGTTTATGAGAAGTTATGATAAACAAATGGATTTGGAAGAACAAGTATAAGGTTAGAATAGGGAAATATCCCTATTCTTTCAGTGTATTCTTAAGGAGGATATATCATGAAAATAAAAGAAATTATTGATTTTTTAGAAAAAAAAGGAGAATGGGTTGATCGGTTA
>CALDMQ010000132.1 GCA_937917505.1 uncultured Erysipelotrichaceae bacterium
CATATTTTCAAAGATTGCCATAGCCTGTGTTTTTCCTGCTCCTGACATTCCAGTCACAATCACAACTTCAATTTTATCCATACTTTCACCCCTCTTTCATACTATATCAAATTTCCAACCTTAAGTGTACTATTTTTTATAAAAAAAGATGATGAATACCCATCATCTAATCAAGCAAAGATGCAATATATTGACCTGCAATAGCACCATCATTTGTTGCTGTGACAACTTGACGTAATTCCTTTGCAGTGACATCACCTGCACCAAAAATCCCTTTGACTTTTGTTTCTTGGTGATTATCAACTTCAATATATCCTTTTTCATTTAAGATTCCTAATTCTTTCACAAAATCTGTGATTGGATCAAGTCCAATAAATGGGAAAATCCCTTGTGTTTGAATTGTTGATAATTCACCTGTATTTGAATCTTCTACAATCAATCCACTGACTTTTGCATCAGTAATTTCAATATCATGTGGTTTCTTTAAATAATGTATTTCTACATTTGATTTTTGTAATAGTTTTTCAACTAAATATTGATCAGCACGAAGAACATCTCTACGCACCACAACATTCACTTTTTCAACAAAGTCACTTAAATATGTTGATTCTTCAATCGCAGAGTTTCCTCCACCAATCACTGTCACTGTTTTTCCTTTAAAAAATGGTCCATCACAAACTGCACAATAAGAAACACCACGCCCAGTCATTTCTTCTTCATGAGGAATATTCATTTGTCTTTCTTTTGTTCCAGTAGCAATCAAGACATACTTTGCTTCATAAGATTTATCTCCTGCATAAACAATTTTATATGTTCCTAAATCTTCGATTTTTGTTACTTGACCATATTCTTGTTTTGCGCCAAACGATAAACATTGTTCATACATAGCATAAGCAAGTTCAGGTCCTTTCATCTTTGCACCTGGATAGTTTTCAATTTCAGCCGTTAAGTTCAATTTACCACCTGGGGCACCTTGATCAAAAATCAAAACATTTGCACCTGCACGAGAAGCATATAAAGCTGCCGTTAAACCAGCAGGTCCCGCCCCAATAATAATTAAATCTAACATATTATTCATCAATCCTTTCTATAAATTGTATAATTTCACTCATTTGATCAACCATTAAATCAGGATTTAATTTTTCCATTTCTTTTGTTCCTTTAGGTGTCCACTTTACACCTACCGTATAAACACGAGCATTCTTCCCTGTTAAAATATCAGTATCATTATCTCCTATCATTACTGCTTTATGACAGTTAACTTTATCCATAATAAGATGTATTCCTAAAGGATCAGGTTTTCCTTTTTCAATTTGATTTGAACCTATAATCATATCAAAATACTTTGTCATATCAAACAAATCTAATCCAATTAACGCTGCTTCATAAAATTTTGTCGTTAAAACAGCCAAAGGATATTCCTGTTTATTTAAGTACACTAATGTTTCTATAACACTCGGATAAACAGTCACAAAATCTTCATGATGAACATGATTATAATCTCGATAACAATCAACCAATTCATCTAACATTTCTTCAGGAAAGTATCTTGCAAAAGAATCTCTTAACTTCGGTCCTAAAAATGACAAATATTCTTCTTCAGATAATGTATAATCTGGTCGATAACGCTTGAACACATATTCAAAAGAACGTTTAATTAACTCATCCGTATTCAACAAAGTTCCATCTAAATCAAAAATCACTACACAATCTTTTTTCATCTCTTCTTCCTCTCTAGTATATCATATGTTCTTTTATATCAATAATCATTTGCTTTATTATCTAACATTGTTTCAATCATTTCATACGCAAAGTGGACTTGATGAGAGATTTGATCTTTGATATCTGCATAATCAAAAGTATATCCATAATCTGCCACTTTTAACATAGATAAATCATTATGTGAATCACCAATAGCCCATACTTCACCTTGAATATTCAAATATTCTAAAAGTGTTTTCACACCATTTCCTTTAGAACAATCTTTAGGCACTACATCTACGAAATGTGTATTCATAAAAGCTTCTACTTCATGAGAATAATCTTTTAAAATTTCATCATAACATTGTTTTGTATATCCAATTTGTTTACTAG
>CALDMQ010000133.1 GCA_937917505.1 uncultured Erysipelotrichaceae bacterium
ATCAATGGCAAGATGGTTATCCTAATGAAGAACAAATCCTAGATGATATATCATTGAAACAAAGTTATGTTTTAGTTCACAATGATCAAATTGTAGGTACAATGTTCTTTTCTACTGATAACGATCCTACATATAATTATATAGATGGTCAGTGGTTAACAAGTGATACACAATATGCTGTGATTCATCGTATTGTGGTAGATGAAAAGATGAAAGGTCAAGGACTTGCCTATCAATTATTAAAGTTTGCTATAGAAAAGTGTCATGAATTACATATTCCAAGTATTCGTATTGATACACATGATGACAATTTATCTATGCAAGCATTTTTAAAGAAGAATGATTTCCAAGTTTGCGGACATATATATTTACAAAATGGTGCATTACGTATTGCTTTTGAAAAAATTTTAGAATAATTAAAAAGTTTCTTCATATGTTACAGTATGGAGGAACTTTTTATGAAATATAAATGTGATAGTCCTTATCCCTCAATTCAAGATTTAGATATTAATCTTAAATATGGGTACATGATGCTTTCTAATCTTGGTGGTCTTCACTCCGAAATGAATGCTGTTAGTCTTTATCATTATAATCATGTTATTATCAATGAAGAATGGATTGAATTAGCTAATGTGTTTATGCATATTGCTATGGTTGAAATGGAGCATTTAGATATATTTTCAAAGATGTGTTTAAAGCTAGGGGTTGATCCTCGTTTATGGGAATGTCAAGATGATTTTCTTGAATATTGGTCACCAGGTTATAATATTTATCCTAAACAAATTTATACAATGTTAAAAAATGCTATTTTTCAAGAACAGAACACAATTGATATATATCGTTATCAAATAGAATGTATTGATGAACCTATTATTCAAAATATGTTAAAACGTATTATTGAAGATGAGAAACTCCATATAGAAATTCTTCAATATTTTTTAAAATTATATTGTGAAAAAAATGATAGAACTGAAGTGTAGTGAACCCAGTTTTCTGGACACGTTAAAATTTAGTTTTTAAAAATTATGTCCTGGATGTTTTCCTGTATTTTACAGGAGGCATCCATTTTGTTTTGACTGAATTTTTTCATTTATCATAATATGATTATTTTCACAAACAAAAAGATAGATTTCAATAACCTATCCTTATAAACTTAAATCTATTCAATTGGTTCTTTATAGAATCGTCCTGATATACTATCTGACTTCATTACATTAATGAACATCTTTGAGTCAACATTTTTAACAAAATCTATGACTTCTTTCACCTCATCAGCACTAACAACAGTATAAAGAAGAGATTTATCTTCTTTTAAATAACACCCTTTACCTTCAAAACGTGTAATCCCATGATGAGTATAATCTAATAATTTCTTTTCAATTTCATCTGCTCGATTTGTAATCATGAATAATGTCACTTTTTGATCTCTTCGATGCATTCTTTCTATTACTTGCGTAGATACAAATTGAAAAATAATTGAATACATAGCGGCTTCAAATCCAAATAAAACACTTGCTGTTAATAAGATGACAACATTTATTCCAAACACAAAATTCCATGATGGTTTATTTAATTTATCAGATAAGTAAACTGCAATAAAATCTGTTCCCCCACTTGATGCTTTCCCATATAATGCAATAACAATCGCAATTCCATTTAAAATACCACCAAAAACAGATACTAACAAAGGATCATATGTAATTGGTGTTACTGGAATTACATCTACTAAAAATGAATTCAAAACAATCATTAAAACAGAATAACTTGTAAACTTCTTACCTATAGTTTTAAATCCAATAAAAGCAGGTATAGCATTAAGAGTAATATTAATTAATGAATATGGTAAATCAATACTCAAAAAATCTAAACATGCTCTTTGGGTCAAAAGTGATAAACCTGTAAATCCACCAGGTATTAAATTTCCTGCTCTAGCGAAAGACTTGATATTAATTGACATAATAAATGTTTTTTCCACACTTTCTCATTTCTTATTTTTGCATAAACCATATTTATATCCCCTTTTTACGTATCTCATTATAACCCTATCAAATATGAAATACAACTGCGAATGTTTGAACATTCATACAAAAAAAATATCCTAAGATACTTTATTTTAAGATATATTTTTGAATATAATTTCCAATACCATCATGGTTATTATCATCAATAATTGCATCTGCAACACTCTTTGTTTTTTCACTGCCATTTCCATTACCACACTGACCCCTGCATTAAGTGTCATATCATAATCATTATCAGCATCACCGAATGTTACAATTTCTTTAATATCAATACCATGCACTCCTATAGCTTTAATAAGACCATTTATTTTTGTTACTCGTGGATCCATATATTCATATAATTCACTTACTGTTTTTAAAGAAGATGATTTGAAACGATCATTATGGAATGTTATACTTCTTTCTATTACCTTATCCATATAATCTTCATCACAAATAATAATAAGTTTATTAAGTTCTCCATCTAATGGATAATTTGATTGAAATGTATCTAAACGATAATCGTAATTTTCAGAACCACCAGTTCCAACAATAACATCAACCAATCCTTCAATTCCCCAAACATTTAGTAATTTCTTTACACTGTTCATATCTCTACCAGTTGACAATCCAAAAAGAATTCCTTGTTCTCTTGCTTGCTTAATCATTTCTACTGTAAAAGGTGAAACAACTTGTTCACTTGTAAGTAACGTCCCATCAACATCACACATAATAGCTTTAACTTCCATAAACATACCTCCTATATCCATTATACAAAAACAACCAAAAAAATCATTTCTATAAAAAACATCGAAATATTTTCTCAAGAAATGATTTTTATTTTATAATTTTTTTCTCATTACATTCTCACAATTTTTTCGTAATACTTTAATTTCTTTTCTATATTCTCCTTATAATCTAATTCAAAATAACTTGCGTAAATGACATCTAAAACATAAAGCAATGATAGTCTTGTTGAAAAAGAAGAAATCTTTTTATAATGGTTTTCTTTTGGAGATAAATATAATTGATAGTCTAGCTTAATATTTTTTATTTGATATGTAAGTGAAGATATTAAGATAATTGGTGTTTTGGTTTCTTGTAATATTTGAGGTAAAACTACAGCTAATACTCCACGTCCTTCAGCGCTAATAATAATTGCTATATGAAAATTATCACTTGAAGCAGCTAATAATCTTTGTTGATATTCTTCTACAGGAACACCTATTTCTTGCATTTGAAATTTGAAGTTTTCCGCAAAGAATACATTTCCTACCGATGTATAAATATCAATAACTTTTGCTTTTTTTAATGCATGGACAACATATCTAATTTAATCTAAATCAAAAAGATGTGCTGTTAAAATAAGTGTTTGATTATAATCTTCTTGAATTTTTCTATAATTTCGTAATGTGTTTGATATTCTTTGACAGGAAAATTAAAATCAAAATCATCACCACTTTTCAAATAATTTTGAAGTGAACTTGATATTTTGACTTTCAATTCTGAAAATCCCGATAGATTTAATTTATCACACAAACAATATATTGTCGCTGTTGAAACAAAGCAAGCTTTTGCTAATTGACTAGAATTCATATTTAAAACTTCATGGGGATGTTTGAAAATGTATTTTGCTATAATTTGCTCATTATGAGAAAGCAATTGTTTATTTTGATGTTGTATAAATATATTCATAAAATCAGCTATTTCTATTTTATAACAATCTCAAAAAAAGACAACAGATTTCTCTATTGTCTTAATCTGTCATCTTTTAAAAGATGGAGCAATTCTAAATTTTGCTTAGCACTTCCAGTATAATTTTCTATACTATTAAGTTTCGCTAATTTTAATCTATTTTGAAAAGATGCATCAACACCAATTTGTACCAAAGCATCTACCAAAGAATCTCCTCGATAAGTTGGATTAGATAAATAAGACATTAGTCCTATAATACTTTCATCATTAACCCATCCAAGACCATTACCTATTAAATATGGATTTCTCGCATCTGGTAATATACGTGTAATTGTCCCATGATTCATATATGGAACTAATGGAACACTACTATCCGACGAAATAAAGACATGATCGAATTGAACATGATCTCCTATTTGATATTGTTTTGGCGTAACTGGTGGCGATGTTGGTTTAAAATTATTTAAACCTTTTTCTTTAATTTCATTTGGGAAATCTCGATAAGCATAGTTCAAGTCAACAGGACCATCTATTCCTTCTACAAATCCATTGTCTGAATATTGCCACATATCAAAAAGATAAGCATCTTCGCCTAATTCATCAGCATATCTAGCCACCCATCTTGTATATCTTGTAAAGAATGAACCAGTTAGTTTTGTTCTCCACCAATAATATGATGCATAAAATCCTGGATAGTAGTTATGTCTACTTAACTCATTAGCAAAGACTCTTGCATTCCTTTCAATTTGATCATTAGACAACTGTCCTACTCTAGGATCTTCTAAATCTAAATAAATAGGATATGCCATTTGATACCCTTCAATTAATCTTAATACATGTTTTGCTTCTGATAATGCTTCTGTTTCATTTTTAGCATAGGAATATAGATAAACTCCAAAAGGAATATTTAATCTTGTACATTCATCCGCATTTCTTTTAAACATACAATCATCTTGACCAGGAATATCTTGACCATATCCACATCGTATAATAGCAAAATCAATATGATTTTTTACCTTTTCCCAATCTATAATTCCTTGATGTTGTGAAACATCGATTCCATTTGCAACCATGTATTCACCTCCTTCAAAATAATATATGAAAAATGTCTATAAAGTTCTTGGCTTATGACATAGTTTTGACATGCTTTAATAATTTCACAAATATTGGTACTCCTTTCTTATTTTTTTATGCTATAATAAAAATCGGAGGTGTGATTCATGAAAAAAATATGGATTGGTAGTGTATGTATATGCCTTACATTAGGTTTATTCATCACGAAGCAAG